>SKLD01000524.1 GCA_007123395.1 Opitutales bacterium | reverse complement strand
TCCGTCGATCCGCTTCCGGCGGAGAGCTTCGATCAGTTCATTGTCTCATGGGACGGCACCGACGATCTCAGCGGCGTCGCTACCTTTGATATCTTCGTCTCGGAAGACGGTGGCCCCTTCCTTCCGTGGATCGTCGGCACGACGGGGCGCGAGGCCCTCTTCGAAGGCGAACTGGGAACGGCCTACGCCTTCTACAGCGTCGCCACCGACGCCGCCGGCAACCGCGAAGCGGCCCCGGCCGCGGCGCAGGCGGAGACCGTCGTCACGCAAACGAATGCGCCGCCCGTCCTCGGTCCCCTGCCCGACCGCACCGTGGACGAACGCCAGACCTTGTCGTTCACCGTCACCGCCACCGATCCGGACGAGGGCGACACGCTCACTTTCACCCTCGAACCCGGCGCGCCCGCCGGCGCCACCCTCCATCCTTTCACCGGTCTCTTCACGTGGGCGACAGGCGAGACCCACGGCGGGCAGACCTACACCATCGGCGTGCGCGTGACCGACAGCGGCCTGCCCGCGCTGAGCGACGTCGGCACCTTCGAGATCACCGTAAACGAGGTGAACCACCCGCCCGTCCTCGCGCCCGTCGCCGACCGCGTGACCTTCGTCGGGCAGCCCGTCACCTTCACCGCCAACGCCAGCGACTCCGACCGGCCCGCGCAGACGCTTACCTTCTCCCTCCGCGACGAAGCGCCCGACGGCGCTGAAATCGACCCGGCCACGGGCGTCTTCTCGTGGACGCCGGCGGCCGCCGGTGACTTCAGGCTCACCATCGAGGTGACCGACGACGGCGAACCGCCGCTGAGCGCGAGCCGCGACTTCCTTATCAAGGTGAACGCTGAAAACACACCGCCGGTCATCACCCTGCGGCCCTTCGCCCTCGCCTACACGGAGGGTGACGGCACCGTGCGGATCGATGCCTTCGCCGATCTCGCTGATCCCGACTCCCCCGCCTTCGGCGGCGGCGAACTCATCGTCGACTTCGCCCTCGGATCGCAAACGGGCGACGCCCTCGGCGTGCGCGACGAAGGCGCGGGCGCGGGACGCATTTCCGTGGACGAAGACAACACCCTCCGCTTCGGCAGCACGACCATCGGCACCTTCCTCGGCGGCGGCGATGGCGGCGGTCCCCTCACTGTCTTCCTCAGCGAAGGCGCGACCCTCGCCGCCACCCGCGCGCTCCTGCGCAACATCACCTTCACGAACGAGGAACGCTTCCCCGACGACACGCCCCGCTGGGTCCGCTTTGTCCTCTCCGAGAGCGACGGCACGACCAGCGAACCGGCCGTGCGCGAAATTCGCGTCACCCCCGTGAATGAAGATCCGGTCGCCGGCCCCGACATCGTCGGCGCCGCCATGAACGTGCCCGTCGAGATCCCCCTTGCCCGCCTCCTGCGCAACGACTTCGACCCCGACGGCGATCCCATCGAACTCACGCTCCCCGCGGCCGCCTCCGCGCGCGGCGGAGAGGTTGCCATGGGCGGCGGCACCGTCACCTACACGCCCCCGACGGACTTCACCGGCACCGACAGTTTTCAATACACCCTCAGCGACCCCTATGGCGGAGAAGCCATCGGACACGTCACGGCTATGGTGCGCGCGCCGGATGACGGCGGCCTCACGCTCATTTCCCTGTCCTTCGCCGCACCCGTCGGCGAAGCGCAGCCCACCCTCATCGGCCTGCCCCACCGCGACTACGCCGCTTTCTGGTCCAACGACCTCGCCGACTGGGATCCAGCAGGCACCTTCACCGCCGACGGCACCGGCGAACTCTCCTTCACCCACAACCCCGGCCCCTCCGGCGAAAGCCGCTTCTACCGCTTTTCCCTGCAGCCGTGAGCTGAAGGCGGGAGGACCCTTCACCGCCTTTCCCCCGCAAGCAACTGCCGACGCCTTCCGCTACCGAAGCCCCAAAGCCTGACGGCTTCGGCTACCTTGCCGCGAAGTAGCCGGACGCGTCAGCGTTTGGACAGGATCGGCAAACCCAGCAAACCCAGCCAAACCCGCCGCCCCAAAGCCTGACGGCTTCGGCTACGAACGTCGCGAAGTAGCCGGACGCGTCAGCGTTTGGACAGGACCGGCAAACCCCACCAAACCCGCCACCCCAAAGCCTGACGGCTTCGGCTACGAACGTCGCGAAGTAGCCGGACGCGTCAGCGTTTGGACAGGATCGGCAAACCCAGCAAACCCGCCGCCCCAAAGCCTGACGGCTTCGGCTACGAACGTCGCGAAGTAGCCGGACCGGCTTGCCGTCCGGCCCCGACCCGCGGGACGCGTTGCCCCCCGCGGAGGTGCGGCGGGTTCAAGCAATGCTCGCGCTGTGCTCCGGCCGGGGGCCAACCCGCTTCGCCAAGGCTTCGTAGGTCAAGAGGCCACCCGACTACGTTCGGCAGCGCGGCGTAGCCGGGTCTGCTTCAGCGCCCGGCCTGTCGCGGCGGGGGGTGTTGCGGATAATCGGGCGCGTGCGGCGTCGGTGGGGAGCCCGGGGTCTGCGCGATAGTTGCGGCCGGTTCGTGCCGGGTGCTGAAGCTTTCCCGGCTACGGCGAACTCCGCGAGGCCGGGGTAGCCGAACGCGTCAGCGTTTGGACAGGACCGGCAAACCCGCCGAACCCTCCACTCCAAAGCCTGACGGCTTCGGCTACAGAGGTCGCGACATACCCGGACCGGCTTGCCGTCCGGCCCTCCGCAGAACGCGTTGTCCTCCACAGCGAAAGCGGCCCATGGAGCGCGCAACTCCGCTTGCGCCGATTGCGCCTCAGCCGATATCCCAATCCAGATCCAATGGGCTGACCTTCTCCTTTTTCGTCCGGCTTTGCACCGTGTGCGTGTAGATCATCGTTGTCTTGATATCGGAGTGCCCCAGCAACTCCTGGATCGTCCGTAAATCCACGTTTGCCGACAACAGGTGACTGGCAAACGTGTGCCGGAAGGTATGGGCCGTTACCCGCTTGGGAACCTTCGCCTTCCTCACGGCCGAAGCGATCGCACTCCCCACATTTTGCTTATAGTTGTGGTAGCGTCGGTAGACGCCCTCTTCCGGCAGCAGGGTAAGCTCCTTGGCGGGGAACAACCATTGCCAATGATATTCCTTCGCCTCCCGCCGCGCACGCCGCGAACCCAGGGTCTCCGGCATGAAGACTCCCGCGAAGTCCGGATTTTCCAGGTCATGGTCCAGCAATTTCGCCACCCGCTCCATCTGTTTCTCCAGTTCCGGTCGAAGCTTCTCCGGCAAAGGGACGGAACGGTCCTTCTTTCCTTTACCGTCGTGGACGATCACAAGGTTCTCCGAAAAATCGAGGCTGTTGATCCGCAGCTCCAAACACTCGGAAAGACGCAGCCCGCAGCCATACAGCATCGAAACGATCAGATCGTAGGGGAACTTCAGCCCCTTCAGGAGCGCATCCACTTCCGACCGCGTCAAGACGGTCGGGATATACCTCGACCGCTTGGCCCGCACCACCCGGTCCTTCAAGTCGTATTCCCGCTTCAATACGTGGCGGAACAAAAAAAGCAGCGCATTGAATGCCTGATTCTGCGTAGACGCCACCACCCGGCCATTTACCGCCAAATCCGTGAGAAAATCTTTCGCCTCCTCATCCGAAACCTCGCCCACCGGCATGAATTTCGTATACTGCCCGAAGCGCCGCACCCAGGTGGCGTATGTCTTCATCGTCTTCGGCGAGTAGTTCCGCCGCTTGATTTCTCCCGCTAACGCCGTCTCCAGCTCCCGCCATGCGTCCCGCGGGCCGCCGCTCTCGACCGGCATCGATGCCCCTGAACGCACTCCCTTTCCCGCATATTCGCCAAGCGGCTCCGCCACCACCAAGCCACCCTCCCCGGCTCCCATATCGAGAAAAACCTCAACCGACCGACGCGCCTGTTCGCGCAACCCGGAAGACTGCCCCTTGCCCGCCAGCTTCTCCATGAAACCATCGATCAATCCCGCCCCGGAAGCCCCATGCCCATACTTTGCCTCGTAGTCCAGAAAATACCGCACCCACTTGACGTAATGAGGCATCGCCCTGTCCGAAACGCCCAACCCGCGCAGTGTCGACTGGTAGCGATGTAAAATCTCACTGGAAAGCCTCTGCATGATATCTCAAATCCCTATCTTCCCATAGAGAACGTTAGGTAATTGAAAAACACAAGAACTTTTGACGATAAAGCTTGACCCGGCTCCGCCGGGCCGGATTATCTCGGTTGACCTAATAACTTGATCAGGAAGAAATAAAAACCTCACCAGACGCCGATTTTCACCGCTAATGTGCGCTAATAAACGCTTATCCAATCCGACGCAGAAAAGAAAAAATGAATTCAAATCATAAGCGTAAATTAGCGAAAATAAGCGGTCGCCAGCTCCGCTGGAAAAACAGAGCATGGGCGGTGGTCGGACTTTTTGGGGCTCCGGCCCATTCGGGACCTGATCCAGTCGGCGTAGGCAACCCATTTTTCCGCCCGGTTTTTCTGAAAAGCCCTTGCACTCCACACATCACTGGCTGGGTTGCCTAGCCTTTACGATCAGGGAAAGAAAACTAAAAACAGAAGCCTATCCGCCGAATTTTCACCACTAATGTGCGCTAATGTGCGCTAATGAACGCTTATCCAATCCGACGCAG
>SKLD01000413.1 GCA_007123395.1 Opitutales bacterium | reverse complement strand
TTTACCGTTCGCTCGGCAATCACGCCGACGCCGAGGACCTGACGCTCGCCGTCTTCACGGAGGTCTGGCGGGCCGCGCCGCGCTACCGCAACGAGGGTACTTTCTCCGCCTGGCTCTTCGCCATTGCGCGGGGAAAACTGCGTCACGAATGGCGGCGGCAACAACGAAAGCCGCTTTTGCCTGCTCCGGCCGAATTGATGGACATTCCCGACCCGGACAGCGGGACGGAGCAGGACATGGAACAATGGGAATGGGAAGAGACCCTTTTAGAAGGGCTGCAAACCCTTCCGGAAAACCAGCGCAGCGCCCTCCTTCTGTCCGTCCATTCACCGATGGACTCCCGAGAGATCGCCGCATCCCTTGGAATCCGGCCTTCGCATCTGTATGTCCTCATTCACCGCGCCCGGGAAACACTGAAAAAGCATTTTCGAAAACACCATGAAAACCGATAAACCAGATCCCGAAGAACAGCTTCTCGACCACCGCCTGAAGCGGCGTATCCGCAAGACGACGCCATCCTTCGAGGCCCGGTTCGAGCGGATTCGCTTTCAACCGCAGGACAGGGAGACTGCGCAACGCCGCTCTGTCTTCATCCGTCTGCCCGTCCTCGCGCCGCTGGCTGCGGCGGCAGCGCTTGCCTTTGTCGTTTGGCTTCAGTACCCGGCAAATGATGACCCGGCCAACGGCACCTTTGCCGTCCGGACGGATACCGATGTCTACCTTGAGGACCCGTACCTATGGGACGATGCCCTCGCACCGGCCCTGCCCGTCCTCGATCCGGACACATTCGAAGCCGTTTACTATTTCGCCTTTCATGAAAACACCCATTAAAAATACTTCGCTCTTCACCCTCTTCCTGATCGCGGTGATCGCCGCAACGGGACCTGCGGTTTTTGCGTCCGGCGAAGAGCCCGACTCTGTCGTGCCGGTTTCGCAAGATCCTGCGGCAGGGCAAGAGGACGAACTGACGGCCCGCGACCTTGCCGCCCTTGAGCGTTTTCTCACCATGAGCGACGAGGAACTCGATCGCCTCCAAGCGGCGCTCGCGCGTATCCGTGCGATGTCGGAAGAAGAGCGGCGGCAATTCGCCGGGCGCGTGGTGGAATACCGTCGGCTTCCTCGCGACGAGCGCCAACGGGAGCGGGAAGGCTGGGGCTGGCGGGAAGACCGCGACCGCGAGGACTGGCGCCGCATGATGCAGGACCTCGACCCCGCGGAACGCCGCAAGGTTCACGAGTCACTCCAAGATCTGTCGCCCGAAGAACGCATCGAGCGCCGCATGGAGCTGATCGAAAAGTGGCGCGCCCGGCAGTAGCCTGCGGTCTGCACCTCCCGGAGACAGAATGACAACGCAATCGATTCATCCTTCACTGCACCAACAAAGGCGCGAATTCGCCGCCCGCCGGTTTCTCGCAATGCCTCTGGCCGGTGCCCTTGTGTGGACGGTCATTGGAATCGCCGGGGCTCTTCTTCCGCCCTATCCTGCGGTGATGGTGTTGTTTGTGGGTTCCGGATCGGTCGCCTATCTCGGCATGTTTCTTTCGCGGTTCACCGGGGAGAGTTTTATAGAGCGTGGTAAGCCGAAAAACACTTTCGACCACTTGTTCTTCCTCACGGTCGTCATGGCGTTGCTCGTCTTCGCGATCGCGATTCCGTTTTTCCTCGTCGATCACACGTCTTTGCCCCTCACCGTCGGTATTCTCACCGGGCTGATGTGGGTGCCGGTCTCCTGGATGATCCAGCACTGGATCGGACTCTTTCACGGTATAACCCGGACCTGCCTGATCGTCGCAGCGTGGTATGCGTTTCCTGAATCGCGCTTTGTCGTGATTCCCGCCGTCATCGTCGGGATGTATGCTGTCACGATTTTCGTTCTCGAGAGGCGCTGGCGCTTGATGAAGCGGACCTGAGCCGCAGGCGGCGCATCGGGAAATGTGCCCTCCAGGGGGATTTGAGGAGGTCGACGGAGGCGGGGCTCCGTCGCTACGTGGAAGCGGTTGTGGCAAAAGCCTTGAAAACGGGAGCTTCCTGGCTTTCATTGGATTTATGTCGGTAGAGCAAATCAAGGCTGAGATTCAGGCACTGGAGACTTCTGATCTTCGGGAGCTTGCATCGTTTCTACTGCGTCTTCGCCGTGAACGTGACCCGGGACGAGCAGATGAAATCGCTGCGAAAATCGACCGTCCGAAGAAGCAATGGGTGTCACTTGAGGCATTCGAACGACGCTCCGCGGATTGACCTTGGACCGCTACCGGGTATTCATCGCGGAGGAGGTCGTGGAAATGGTATCCTCGCTTCGAGGCCGTGAGAAAGCAGCACTGAAGACATTCATCGCCGGGCTGGCCTCGAACCCGCATGTGTCGGGGGATTTTTCCGAACGGGACAGATCCGGACGTGAGACGCAGTGCAAGATTATCGGGGATTACGCGATTGGCTTTTACCCGGACCATGCGGTGCAAGAGGTCAAAGTGTTCGAGATCAACCGAGCGGACAGACTCTGAAGCGGACTTCAGAACCCTCGCGGGTTCGGCTACATGGGCTCGACGGAGGCGGGGCTCCGTAGCTACAGGGAAAAGTCCGGATGGTTTGGCGGGTGGGTGGCGGGGATGGTTGAGGGCTGGGGCTTTCCCGCGGCAGGTGGCGCATCGGGAGATGCGCCCTCCAAGGGGGATTTCGGGTAATCGGCGGAGATGGGTGGTCCCGGAGGTCGACGGAGGCGGGGCTCCGTCGCTACGCAGCGAATCTTCCACGAAGATTCGACGGGGGCGTGAAGTGGACGACCGCAGGCCCGGGACCGACTCGGATTCCCAACCGGTGCCTTGCGCTGCCGCGCGCCCTACCGAGACGGCCCCGGCCAAGCACGCGAACCCACCACGACGCTCTGCCGCGAAAATTTCCTTCTTTGTTCTTCTTTTGCATTTGAGGAGCACCCCTATTGGGTCCTGACGAGACGGAAGCCGCCGCCGTTCCACTCGAGGAACGGACGGATCCCGTCGCGGTTGGCCACCCGAGAGTACTCGGGGTCGCTGCTCCACGAGCCGCCACGGAAGACACGGAGGGAACCGGACACCGGCCCGCGGGTATCCGCTTCAGAGGCAGCCGGCTGGCTATACCACGTGCCGGAAAACCGGTCCCAGTTCCACTCGTACACGTTCCCCGCCATATCATGGAGACCATACCCGTTCGCCGCGTAACTGCCCACGGGCGTCGTCGAGTTCACATTCCGACCATAGTTCGCCCGCGTGTCATCGATCCCGGCATCCCCCCAGGGCCAGCGCGCTCCGACCAAGCCGCCCCGCGCCGCCTTCTCCCACTCCGCCTCCGTCGGCAGGCGGTAGCCGTTCGCGATCCAGTCCACCTGCGCAATCGTCACATTGTGCCGACCCTGGCGGTAAACCGAAGTTCGCGTGTCATCGGTGTGGTAAACCGGGGTAAGCCCCTCGCGTTCGCTCTTCGCGTTGCACCACTTCACCACATCATACCAGCTAACCCGCGTCACCGGGTGCCTGTTGTTTACCGGAGTGTCGGGCAGCGCCAGTCCGGATAAACCGGCGCCCCGCTGGCCGGGGTTGTCGAAGCTGTAGCCGTTGGCCACGGCCCAGTCATAAACTTCCTTCCATTCCGCGTAGGTCACGGGTGTCCGCGCCATGTAAAAGGCCGAGACATATACATCGTGCACCGGGCGGCTCCGGGCCATCCATGATTCCAGCTCATTCTTATGGTCGCCCATGGCAAAGGTCCCGCCTTCGACGAGTACCATGCTCAGGGCATCCTCAGAATACCAACCTCCCGATTCCGGATTGAAGAAGCGGCGGGCACCGGCTTGGCCACCCGGAAGATTGAAGGTCCAGGTGTTCATTGGTTCGAGCCAATAAATCCATGGATAGGCCTTCTCCGATGACCAACCCCACATACCCAAGGCCATGTCGTAAAAATAGAACGCATCCGTGGACTCCCCCGTTGAGTACCACCATGAGTGCTCGGCGTGATTGATCCAGTCTGTAGAAAGGTTTGCGAACCAGCCGAACCACGGGAGGGCGAGCCATTCGCCGCTGCGGGCGGCACGGTCCCAAAGTGGATCGATGGGGATTCCCGTGCCACTGATAGCCCGCGTGTTCGCTCCACTGGTCCGATCCGAGAACACAGTGACGTTGCCGCTGTAAACCTGTTCCGATGTCGGCGCATAGGTTACAGTCACGGTCTCGCTGCCGCCCGGAGCAATCACTCCGCTGCTCCAGTCACCGCTGAAGTCGCCCGGAAAGGTGATCCCACTGACATAAAGGGGGCTGTCTCCAAGGTTACGGATGGTTAAGGCGCGGGTTCCGCGTTGGTTGACCATCACCTCGCCGAAGTCCAAATCGCCGGACAAGGCAATCTCACGCGTCGGCGCAACCCTCGTGCTCCGGTAGGCGGCGACAGCGTGTTTGGTTTCGCGCAAGGTTCGGGCATTATCGCCGTCAACCGGGTGCCCGGTCGGCACGCCATCATAATTGACGTGCGGATTGGAAAAATAGGGCACCCTCGCATGGTCTTGACCATCGTCGAAATAGCGCCCTCTCCAATAGGACATGACTGAAACATGCCGACCACCGCTGTTGCCCCGCCAACGCCAGCCGGCCGAGTAGCCGAAAAGTCCCGGACCCGGATAGGAATTCTGCTCCTTATGATGCCCCAACCCCATGTTGTGCCCCATTTCGTGGGCGTGGATTAATCCATCAACCCAATGCACACTGGTGACGCTAAAGCCGTAATGCGGTCGCCCGTTCGGATCACCCAAAAGCCAAGCCCGACCCCCTGAATCCGCCTCATCCACAACCAACGCCACGAGATCGGCTCCGTATTGGTCACGCCAAGCATGCACTTCATCCATGAAGCCCAACAGATTGTATCCATCCCATGATGACCCAAATGGTCGAAAAGCCGGAGAGGTTGTCAACCGCCTCAGGTCAGCTTGGAGATCACCGCTTTCAATGTAACTAACTTCCGCTGTATGGACCAAGCGTTTGGTGATGAAAACATCGCTGTTCTCCAAAGCAAGATTGGCCATTTCCATGCCTTGGTTGAGAAGATTGGCAATGCCTCCACGGGATTCCGCCCATTGCCGGGCCGCCGGGGTGTAAACCATCATTACATCAATGGTGACCCATTCAAGAGGGTCATTCACGGATAAGGGCAACATGACTCCCGTCTCCCGCTTCTCCTCTTCGGTCGGCGGTGGCGGAACCATTGAACCGGGACCACTGCAGCAACACAGCGCAGGCTGGGTTTGCTCCGGACTTATAAGATAGTAGCCGGCATCGTCTCCCGGCCGACTTATCTCATAATGCGTGCCTTCGCCGGGGATTCGAATGGTGGCGAACGACTCACCGTCCGTCGTCGAAATGATGACATAGCCCATAGGATTGCCGTCCACCCGCGCGCGTAGGGTCCGGGTTCCCATGAGGTTTTGGCGAACCCGGTCAAAACGAATGGTATAGGTGCGCCCGTCCGGAAGCGGCAATTCCCAAACATCGCCCGCTGCAATAGCACCGGGTTCCTCAAGCTTCGGATGCAGGTCGACAGGTGTTCGAAGCCGGGATGCTGAATCGTCCGTACTTGATTCGGACAATTGGATTCCGGTCGGTTCGGGCGCGGCCAAAAACTGAAATATAGCTTCTGTCGGCTCAGCGGCACTACCCGACGCCCCGTTGCACACTACCCAAATAAACACGAGGAAGCATTTCATACATCCGCATGACCAACTCCGTTGTTTCGTGTCTTGACTGCCATCTAGAAAAACCATCGTCATGTTGCTTATTTGAGCGACGCAAATTCTACGACTATTGCGCTCCGTTGGTAAAAACTAGACATAGAAAACGCCTCCCACTTGCCATAGGCAACCGCAAAAGGACCATAGACGAAAAAGTTTCCACGGGGTTCCGGCTTTTCGAACCAGTAAAAACCGGGATGCTCGGAAAGATGCGCCTATGACTTCGCCTGCAGCCGGTAGCGTACGAAATCGCGGGGGACCCCAAGGAGGCGGGCCGCCGCCGAGACGTTGTCGCCTGTGCGCCGCATTGCTTCATCGATGACGCGCATGGTCAGCACCTCAAGCTCCTCTTCAAAGGCGAAACCTTCACCCGGCAACTCCCACCCCGGGTTGAGCAATTGCGGCAGAGGTTCCGCGCCGTCGGAAGCGGACAGCCCATGGTGGGCGAAAGAAAGGGAGTCGCCCTCCTCGAAGATCAAAGCGCGCTCAATTTCATGCCGTAGCTCACGAATGTTTCCGGGCCATTCGCCACCCTCGAGATTGCGCAAACCAGCCTCCGAAATCGTCGCCTGCGGCCGCCGGTAACGCTTGCTCAAAGCCTTGAGGAGGTGCTTTGCGAGCGGACCGATATCGCTGCGCCGATCGCGCAAGGGAGCGATGCGGATGCGCAGGAGATTCAGCCGGTGCAGTAGATCTTCGCGGAACTTGCCCTCCCCGACACGGAGCTCGAGGTTGTCCAGCGATGCGGCGATGACGCGCGTGTCGATGGAAAGCGTCCGGCTTGTCCCCACACGCCGGATTTTCTGATCCTCGATGGCAGTGAGCACCTTTGCCTGGAGAGCAAGGCTAAGGCTGGAAATCTCATCGAGAAAAAGTGTTCCTCCGCTTCCCGCTTCGAACAGCCCCATCCGTGCTTCGCGGGCGTCCGTGAAAGCCCCGCGCTCGTGTCCGAATAATTCCGCCTCCGCCAGGGACTCCGGGAGCGTCGCGCAGTTGATTTCGACAAACGGCTCCGACGCCCGCGGCCCGTTTGCGTGAATCCAGCGCGCCAGCGTCGATTTGCCCGTGCCCGTCTCCCCTTCCAAAAGCACCGGGGGAAGCCCCTGACCAAGGCGCCGGTCCGTCTCCAGAATCTTCTCCAACTGCTCGCGTAGGCGCTTCAAATGCAGCCCGAAAAAGAGGTCCTCCGACTCAGCGCGGAATCCCGAGCGGGCGTGCTCGCCCACGCGGCGCATCCGGCGTGAACGCGTCACCCGCGCAAAAACCACCGGCAGTGCTTCCGGATCAAACGGTTTCGAAAGAAAATCGTCCGCCCCAAGACGCAACGCACGCAGGACGACATCCATCCCGTCGCGTGCCGTCATCAAGACCACTCCGGTGGACTCCGGAAACACAGCCGCTTCCAGCAAGTCGAGGCTCTCGCCGTCCGGAAGGTGAATATCGAGCAGGGCGAAATCAAACGATCCACCGCCCAAAGCCTTGCGTGCTGCCGCCAGGCTGCCCGCGCCCTCCGCCTCCGCGCCCGCCTCCCGCAAGTATGCGACAAGCGACTTACGCAAAAACGCCTCATCTTCCAGCACCAGCACACGCCGTCCTGCCAGATCCATTGGTGATTCACTCATGCCTAACCTCCATCTCTGCCAGCCCAGACTGCACTACAGTCAGGCCGTCGGCAAGCAAAACCCCCGCCCTCCGGTTCCTCTAAGACTGGAAAAACTCATATCCGAAATAATTTTGTTGACATAAAATAATATCTGTGACTTAAGCCGTAATCGCGGGATGCGGATTTCCGGAGAGGGCTTTGGCCGCAAGAGGGGTATCTCTACATCGAGAAAGAGAAGATAGCCTTGCCTCCGGCCTTGCGGAGTCGGAACCTCTGCGACTTTCCCACCGACATGGACGCACTTTCCCGACTGAAACAAAACGCTGCCGAGATCTACAGCGAAGACGAACTGCGCGAGCGCCTCGCCGCAGACCGCCCGCTGCGCGTAAAGCTGGGGGTCGACCCAACACGACCGGATCTCACATTCGGTCACATGGTGGTTTTCAACAAGCTGCGCCAATTCCAAGACCTCGGCCACACGGCCGTACTTATCATCGGCGATTTCACCACGCTCATCGGCGATCCCAGCGGGCGCTCGGCGACGCGCCCCGTCCTCACCCGCAAAGAGATCGAGGCCAACGCCAAGACCTACGTTGAGCAGGCCTATCTTGTGCTCGACCAGGCGAAGACCGAAGTCCGCTTCAACTCAGAATGGTTCCGCGGAATGGGCTTCGAAGACTGTCTGCAACTCGCGCGCCAGATGACCGTTGCCCGCATGCTGGAGCGCGATGACTTTGCCAAGCGCTACAACGCGCGCACACCTATCTCCATCGTCGAGTTTCTCTACCCTCTCGTGCAAGGGTACGACTCCCTCATGATCGACGCCGACGTCGAACTGGGAGGCACGGACCAGACCTTCAATTGTCTTGTCGGCCGCCAGATTCAAAAGAACGCCGGCAAGCGCGAGCAGGTGGTCCTTACCCTACCGCTCCTTGTCGGCACCGACGGTGCCAAGAAGATGTCGAAGTCGCAGGACAACTACATTGCCTTCAACGATTCGCCGAAGGAAATGTTCGGAAAAATCATGTCGATCGGTGATGATGTGATGTGGGATTACCACCGACTGCTTCTCCTCACGGAAGACGCCGGGATCGAAAGCCTGAAAGCAGGCCACCCCATGGAGGCCAAAAAGGCGCTCGCCCGCCGCCTCACCGACCGCATACACGGCGAAGGCGCGGGGCAGCGTGAGCTGGAACAATTCGAGAAAGTTTTCTCGAAAAACGAGCTGCCCGACGAAATGCCCGCCTTCCCGTGGCATCAACTCGCCGATGAAGACACGCAAACGCTCGTCAACCTTCTCGGCGCGACGGGTCTCTTTGCGAGCAAAAAGGAGGCGCGCCGCCTCATCGAACAAGGCTCTGTGCGCGTCGGCGGCGAACGTGTGTCCAACCCGGTGGAGGCCGTCAGCCGTCCCGCTGAACCCGTTGTCATCCAAGCGGGCAAACGCGTTTTCTTCCGCCTCACCTGACAACGCGGCCTCTTCGGGCCGATGTTCAAAGTCTTTGTGCGGGGACACCGGCGCGGGACGGATGTCGCTGAAAGGCAGGGCGGAACAGAAGCGCCGCGGAACTACCGTGAGCGTTCGTCGATGGCTTCGCGGATGCGGGCAAGGGAAGCCTCGGCTTCAGCCAGCGCGAAGAAGAAGGCACTCTCGACCTGCGGGCTGTCGAACGTGAGGCGCCCGAGATTCTTGTTGAAGCGCCATGCGCCCCAGTTGCTCTCGAGAATTCCAAGGGCGCGCATGAGCATTTCGACGGCATCGGCCTCGAGGGTACGGAGGTGGCGGGCGGCGACGAACTCACGGTCTTGGAGGATTCGCTCGACCTCGGCGAGAGATACACGGCGGCCGCGTTCGCCGAGATCCATCTCCGCGAGGCGCGCTTCGTAGCGCTCCGCAAATGTCTCGAGCAAATCGACGATGTTGCGCGTGGCTTCATAGGCGCGCGCGTAGGCCTCCCGCCGCGCGCGCAGATCCGAGCGTGTTTCCGCTCGAAGCCAAAGGTCGGGATGGTCGTCACGGACAGGTTCGAAAGCCTCTTCGAGGCGTTCGTTGGCGCGGCGAAGCCCGCCGAGCATCTCGCGGTCGAGATCCTGCAGGGCGCGGATGTCTTCGCGGGCAATTTGCCCCTCGTAGCGAAGAAAGCGGTCCTCCGGAGGGAGAAAGGCATCACGCCGCCCCGAACCGACGGTCCCCGCCCGTGCCGAACGCTCAAATTCGCGCCGCGCGGCGGCGACGCGTTCGGCGACCTCGGTGTCGTAAGCAACCTGCACTTCGCGCGCCCAGATGAGCGCACCCGTCCAGAAGACGGCGGCGAGACCGAGAAAAACCGGGTGAAAGTGAACGGGGCGGCGGCTGGAGAGATGCCACAAGGCTTGGGCTACAAGCATCGCGGCGAGAAAACAGCCCGCCACAATAGCGAGGCGCGGAGCTGACTGAACAAAGGGAAAGGCCGGGTAAGCGCCAAGTCGCCAATAGACGAATCCGCCCGCCACGGCGGCAGCGGCCCAAGCCCACCATACGGGAATATAGACGGGGGACCGACCGGCTCTAGACTCCGGTTGGGATCGGCTCATGCGCTGGGCGGAGTTACCATAGAGCGGGTGCCCTCACTGCTCCAAACCAAAAAACGCGCGCGTATTGGCGGTAGTCAGTCGCGCAAGTTCCTCCGGCACCATACCGAAGAGCCCGGCGAGAAACTCGCCCGTCTCGCGCACAAAGGCCGGTTCGTTGGGCTGGCCGCGGTGCGGCTCGGGCGTCAGGTAGGGGGCGTCGGTCTCGACCATGAGCGCGACCGTACCCTGCCGCAGGGCGGCTGCGCGCAGTCCTTCGGCACTCATGTTCTTGTAGGTCACGATACCGGTGAATGACGCCCGGCCCCCGCGTTCGTTCAGTGCGGCAACTTCCTCCGGCCCCTCCGTGAAGCAGTGAAAGACCACCCTCGACCAATTCACCCCGCTCTCGTCAATCAGTCGCACACAAGGCTCGAAGGCCCCGCGCGAATGAACCACCACCGGACACTCCAGTTGGTAGGCCAGCTCTAGTTGCGCACGGAACGCGGCGGCCTGCCGAGCCTTCACCTCAGCCGCTTCATCGGGGAACTTCGGAAGGTGGAAATGGTCGAGCCCGATTTCCCCCAGGGCAACGGGGCGCGGCTCTGTCGCGAAAAAAGAAGGTATCGCCTTGAGCGCGTCCTGCCATCCGTCGTCCACTGAGCAGGGGTGGATTCCCACAGTCCAATGTACCCTGCCGGGGTACTTCTGCGCGAGCGCCCGGTACGGCTCCCAGTCCTTCAGGGATGTTCCGATCGTGATCACTTCGGCCACACCGCGGTCGCGCGCACGCTCCAGAAGCGCGGCAACCCGGCCGGCCCGCAAGGCCTTCTCCAAATGACAATGACTGTCGATCCACTCCATAGCCTCCCACCCAAAACCCCTCGGACGCCCGACGCCAGCCCCAAGACCAGATTACCGGAAATCCTTCGGCCCATTCTATGCGGAGACACAATGTCATGAAGCGGTGAGATGCCGCAAGGGCACGCCCGCCACAATGCGTGCTTGCACGACGGTGCCGCCGCCCATCAAATTACGCCGCCTATGAAACTAGAAACCCTATGCCTCCACGCCGGCGCCGAGCCGGATCCTACGACGCTCGCACGGGCGGTGCCTGTGCACCGCACGTCCTCCTACGTGTTCAACAACACCGACCACGCCGCCAACCTCTTTGCCCTAAAGGAACTGGGTAATATCTACTCCCGCATAATGAATCCCACCCAAGACGCACTCGAGCAGCGCGTCGCGGCGTTGGAGGGTGCGCCCGCTGCCCTTGCCCTGGCCTCAGGCACAAGCGCCGTCTTCTACACAATCATCAACCTCGCACAGGCAGGCGACGAGATTGTCGCCGCCAACAATCTCTACGGCGGCACCTTCACACAGTTTGATAATATCCTGCCGCAACTCGGCATCAAGGTGCGCTTCGTCGATCCGCGCGACCCTGAAAATTTCGCCAAGGCGGTCACGGACAAGACACGCGCGCTCTTCTGCGAAACCGTGGGGAACCCGAGCCTCGAGATCTCCGACCTCGAAGCCATCGCCAAGGTTGCGCACACCCATGATTTGCCGCTCGTCGTCGACAGCACGTTTTCCACGCCCTACCTCACCAAGCCGCTCGAACACGGGGCCGACATCGTTGTGCATTCCCTCACGAAATGGTTCGGCGGCCACGGGACGGGCATCGGCGGCATCGTTGTTGACTCCGGCAAGTTCAACTGGAAAAACGGTCGCTTTCCGCTCTACGACGAACCGGACAGCTCCTACCACGGTCTGCGATGGGGGCACGACCTCCCCGAATCGCTGGCGCCCGTCGCCTTCATCCTTCGCATGCGCACCGTGCCCCTGCGCAATCTTGGTGCCTGCATCTCGCCGGATAACGCATGGATCTTTATGCAGGGCATTGAGACACTCCCCTTGCGCATGGAGCGCCACTGCCAAAACGCCGCCGCCGTCGCCCGCCACCTCAAGGACCACCCCGCCGTCGAGTGGGTGCGCTTCCCCGGACTGGAAGACGACCCAAACTTCCAATTGAACAAGAAATACCTCCGCGGCAAGGGCGGCTCCATGGTCGTTTTCGGGATCAAAGGCGGGGCTGAGGCGGGTGCGCGCTTCATCGACAACCTCAAGCTCTTCAGCCATCTCGCCAACGTGGGCGACGCCAAGAGCCTCGCCATACACCCGGCAACGACCACCCACAGCCAGCTCACCGCCGAGCAGCAGAAAGCGGGCGGCATCCTTCCCGAACTCATCCGCCTCTCCGTCGGCATCGAGCACATCGACGATATTCTCGCCGACCTCGACCAATCCCTCGCCGCTGCCAAGGGCTGACGCACGGCTCCTCTGACCGCTTTAGCGACCCGGCACGCAGACCCCCGGCAGGTACTTTGAATACATTGTCTTGAAGAAAATTAACTTGATGACCAGTAGTGTTCGGCAGTTTTCCTAGCGCATTGAACGAGTGAGGCTCGGTCGATGGTTATTGATTGCTACTTCTGCAGGGCCGCACCTTTGCCGAAGTCCCCGAAGGGCTCGAAGCGGCCACTAAGGTGCACGCGCTCTGGAAAATTGTAGAGCCCCGCAGCGTTCTAAAATAGAATTGCTCTTAAATATTTTTGTTGACTAAGTAAATCAGCTCCGAGATATTTTTATAGACAGCATTGCCCGAGTTCCCCCGGACCGCATGCTCCACCGACGGTCTGCCAAGCGCCGGTATCGACCGCCCAGCGCACTCATTACCATGCGGAATGGTATGCGAGCCCATAGCCAGGAGCCGCCGAGACGCTGTAGACCATTTCAATCGCGTCCGCCGGCGTGTAGAGGGGCGTCCACGCCTCACCGTCGGGCGGACGTTTGAATGTAATCCGAAGCTGGAGCGCGGCGCACATTATAACGCGGACGGCGCAGCCACCGAGGAGCAGGCGGCACAGAGACAGGAAGGCAAGGCAGGCATTCACTATCGCATTCATGGAGGAGCCAATATGCGGCGGCGGATCATTCCACAGCCGATAGATGTATCATAACGGGTCCGCAACACTCCGGAAATACGTAAACTGGCGTATTTTCGCCTGCCTCACCCGCCCGGCTGCGGCTCGAGGACAACGACGGTGATCGCCGCCAGCAGCAAGACCGACCCGATGAGCCGCCGCGCGAGGATACCGCGCCCTGCGTCGCGCTCGAAGTTCCCGACCAGCGGCCCGATGGCGAGAATCAGCAGGACCGACCACAGCCCCCGCGATCCATAGAGGATGTTGACCCCAGTCGGCTTTCCGAATGTCGAAAGCGTCCAAGCCATGAGGACAAACTGCGTCGCGACAATCACGGACCCGAGCGTCAGCCACTTCCATGCGCGCACCGATACTTCGCGCAACGGAGCGGAGAAAAAGGGCAAAAGCGCCGCTGAGCCGAAGGCGACGACCAATTGTGTGTAAAACATGAAGGGATACAGCCCGAACCGGCTGGCCCAGCCCGCCGCCGCAATATCCAATAACGCGAAGCCGAACGCCGCCCCCATCGAAGCCATTACCGTGAAAGTCATGTTGCGTCGGGCCTCCCCCGCAGGCACTGCCCCGAGCAAGTAAATCGCCGCAGCGGTCATCACGGCGCCGAGCCACCATGTCAGCGGAACACTTTCGCGCAGGATGAGGGTGGAAAGCAGCGCAACGAAAAGTACCTTGGCCCCGAGAAGCGGCGTCGCCACCGAGACATCCCCGAATCTCAGGGCGACAAAGGTAGCGAGCGCTCCGCAGAATGCCGCCGTCCCGGCAAAAAGCGGCACCCACCATAGTGTCCAATCCGGGCTCTCCAAACCCGTCGCCAACCATAGCGGGCCGACGACAAAAAGAAACACCCAGTTGCTGATGAAAAGCGTGCGCGTGATACCCACACCCGCCCCCATCGCCACTTTGATAAAGATCGAAGAAAGCGCGTAGAGCGCGGCCGCCATGAGCGGCAAAATATAATAAAGAATTTCCATTTGGTCGTGACGATGCTCAGGCGGGCTTTCCGAGCAAATGCCGGAGGGCATCCTCCAAGCGAGGATAGCGAAAGGCATGTCCGCAGCGGCGCAAGACTTCCGGAATAACATTGAGGTCAGCCAAAAGTGTCTCTCGCCCCATTTGCCCGAGCACGCCCTTCACCGCAAACCCCGGCAACGGCGCCACCGCCGGCCGCCGCAGCACACGCCCGAGCACACGTGCAAAGTCCCCTTGTCGCATAACCTCCGGTGCCACCGCGTTCACCGGACCGCGCAACGTGCCCTCAGAAATAGCCGCCACATAAACATCAAGCAGATCATCCATCGCGATCCAACTCAGGTGCTGCGCCCCGTCGCCCACCGGACCGCCCAGCCCCGCCCGGAAAGCCGGCAGCATCTTGCCGAGCGCGCCGCCTGCGGGCGAAAGCACCACTCCCGTGCGCACAAAAACCGTGCGAACTCCGGCGGACTCCGCCGTTGCCGCCGCGCCTTCCCATGCCCGGCAAACGTCGGCCAGAAACCCTTCGCCCGCCGGCCCCTCCTCGTCGTGAGCGCACCCGTCGGCCGCATACACATTCACCCCCGAAGCGCACACAAAAGCCTCCGGCGGCTCCTTCAGCGCGGCCACCCTTTCCGCCAGCAACTGCGTGCCCTCCACCCGGCTGCGGAGGATACGCTCCCGCCGCGCCTTTGTCCAAAGGCCGCCCGCAATGTTTTCCCCCGCCAAGTGGATGACCGCCTGCACGCCGTCGAGAGCCCCGTCTTCGACTTCTCCCGCGGCAGGATCCCAACGATACGCACCCTCGCCACCGCGTCGACGCGAGAGCGTGCGCACCGTATGACCAAGCGTGCGGAGGAGCGGGACGAGCGCGCGCCCGATCAGACCGCTCGCACCCGTCACAAGCACGACCTTCGAAGTCGGCCCGTCGCCTTGGAAATACCGCTCCACATCCTGCCGCGTCACCTCGTGCCGGTAGGTGAACATACGCCGGAGCTTGCTCCGCACCACGCGCCCGCCCGCAAGGGCCCCGAAAACGCCGAGCGGTAGACCAAAATGGACCTCGTCCTCAAGCACCGCACGGTCCTCCGCCTCGTGCAGAAACCGGTGCGTGTGCTCCCACTCCGCAAACGGTCCACGCACCTGGCGGTCCCGGAACTGCGAGCCAGGAATGACCTCCTCGATCTCCGCCTCCCAGCGCAACCGTAATGGCCCCGCTTGGATACGGAACTGACCTCGCGCCCCCGCCTCAAGGCGCGGTTCGACCTCCACCTCGACACGCTCCCACGGTGGCGTCAAACGCCCGAACGCCCCCGGCCGCATGTGCCATCCCCAAAGCGTCCGCGCACCAACATTCACCGCCGTTGACATTTTGAAAGTCTCCATCACCCGAATAACTACCCGACATTCCTCCAAAAAGCCAACGCCAAGTGCCACCTCAAGCGACCACGTCCTTACGAAGATTCAGCAGGCTGCACAAATCGCCCCAGTCCGCGAAGCGCATGCGCTTCGGCGGGGTCTTGCGCGGCACCCCGCGGTCACGCAGCCACTTTTCAATCCACGCCTTGCTCCCGATCACCGCCCCGTCCGTCAGGTAGCGCACGCGGCAGCGCAGCAGTTCCGGCAGGGACACTTTACCGCCCGCCTTCAGCACCTTTTCCACACGCCCGCGGTCAATCACTCCGT
>SKLD01000251.1 GCA_007123395.1 Opitutales bacterium | reverse complement strand
GGCGGCGGAGCGGGTGCGGGCGAAGCTGCTCGCCCGCATGGGCGATGTGTCCGCATTCATGCAGACGCTGAAACACCGCTACACAAAATGGTTCAACCGCGCGCGCGGCGGCGGCGGCAGCATCTGGGCGGAGCGCTTCCGCAGTGTGTTGGTGCAGGATTCTGCCGCCGTGCTGCGGACAGTGGCGGCCTACATCGACCTCAACGCGGTGCGGGCCGGTTTGGTGGAAGATCCCAAGGACTACCGTTGGTGCGGCTATGCCGCCGCACTGGCGGGGGACGTGCCGCAGCGAGCGGCCTATGCACGCTGCACGGGCCACGGGGCGGAAACTTCGGAAGCCATGGCGGCTTACCGGTTGTACCTCATGGGCAAGGGCGAAGTAGCAAAGCGCGACGGATCGGGTGCGCGGGTGCCCCGTGAAGTGGCGGAAGAGGCTCGCAAGCGGGGCGGGCACCTGCCCGCGCACGATTTGTTGCGCCTGAAGCTGCGCTTTATGACGGAGGGCATCGTCGTCGGCGAACGTCCATTTGTGGAAGGGATGCTGAGTGATCGTGCGATGGCGCGCTACCGCCGCAAACGCGCGCCCAAGGCGGTTCCGGCACCCGCCGGGGCCGACTCTCTCGTGTGTGCCCGGCAGTGGTCGCACCGTCCGGAGGTCGGTCCGGCCCGCACGGCTTGAGGAGCCGCTATTTTGCGTCCGCCGATCCCGGAAATCCTCAAAATTCGAGGGTGTCCGGGAATGCGGGGCACCGCCCGTCTTTCCCACGGAAACGGAAAATCTCGCCGAAGCCCGGAATTCCCTTGCCCGCTCCGACGTGATTTGTTGAGACAGATGGTTCAATAACTTTGTTTCCATGGGTAAGAGTCTATTTCAGAAGGTTTGGGACGCGCACTCGGTGAGAGAATTGCCGAACGGGCAGACGCAGTTGCTCATCGGCACGCACCTCATTCACGAGGTGACGAGTCCGCAGGCGTTCGGGATGCTGCGCGAGCGGGGCATTCCGGTGCGCTTTCCGCATCGTACATTCGCGACGGTAGATCACATCGTGCCGACAAACGAGGTGGCGGAGCCCTACAGCGACCCGCTTGCCCAGGCGATGATTGAGGAACTACGCAAGAATTGCGCCGACCACGGGATCACTTTTTTCGACACGAACACGGGCCACCAAGGGATCGTGCATATCGTGGGTCCGGAGCAGGGGATCACGCAGCCCGGCACGACGATTGCCTGCGGCGACTCGCACACGTCGACACACGGCGCTTTCGGTGCCATCGCCTTCGGCATCGGGACGAGCCAGGTGCGCGATGTCCTCGCCACACAGACCATTGCCCTTAATCCGCTGAAAGTCCGCCGCATCAATGTGGACGGCGAATTGGCGCCCGGCGTCTACGCCAAGGACGTGATTCTGCACATCATCCGTCTCCTCGGGACGAAGGGCGGGACGGGTTTTGCCTATGAATACGGAGGCTCCGTGTTCGACGGTTTCTCCATGGAGGAGCGCATGACCGTGTGCAATATGTCCATCGAGGGCGGCGCGCGCGTGGGCTACGTGAATCCGGACGAGACGACTGTGGAATATCTCGAGGGCCGGCCTTACGCGCCGAAGGGCGCTGCCTGGGACCATGCCGCGGAGCGGTGGCTCTCCTTCGCGAGCGACCCGGACTGCGACTACGACGATGTTGTGAACATTCGCGCGGAGGATATTGCCCCTACTGTCACATGGGGGATCACACCGGGGCAGGCTGTCTTCATTCACGAAAACATTCCCTCGCCGGACGACGGTGAGACGGAGAGCGCCCGCGAATCTATCAGCGAGGCGCTGGAGCACATGAGCTTCGCAGGCGGCGAGCCGATTAAGGGCATTCCCGTCGATGTGGCGTTCCTCGGCTCCTGCACTAACGGCCGTCTTTCCGACCTGAAGGAGGTCGCCCGTTTCCTTGAGGGGCATAAAGTCAATCCGCGTGTAAAGGCTATCTGCGTGCCCGGTTCGCAGGCTGTGGGCAAGATCGCGGAGGAGCTGGGCCTCGACCGGATCTTCAAGGAGGCCGGCTTTGAGTGGCGCGCCGCGGGCTGCTCCATGTGTCTCGCCATGAACCCGGACAAACTCATCGGCAACCAGCTCTGCGCCAGCTCGAGCAATCGTAACTTCAAGGGGCGCCAAGGCAGTCCGACCGGCCGGACAATTCTCATGAGTCCGCTCATGGTCGCGGCGGCGGCAGTCACCGGAGAGATCGCGGATGCCCGCGAGGTCTTCGGCATCCTGGAGCCCGCCGGTGTGTGACTTTTTTCGGCGGCGGCGTTCTCCGGTTTGCCGGACAGCCTGACCCGTGCTCTTGTGCGCGGGGCGTAGGCAACCTTTTGCCGCCCGCGGGGTCTAACCTTTCGATTCTTATCCTCAATACCTTTCCCTATGGCATTGGAAAACATTCATTTGGTTCGTGGGCGCGCCGTCCACGTGCCCGGCGACGATATCGACACCGACCGCATCATTCCGGCGCGCTTCATGAAGTGCGTCACCTTTGACGGACTGGGCGAATACCTCTTCTACGACACACGGCACACGCCCGACGGCGAGAAAAAGGACCATCCGCTCAACGACCCGCGCTTTGACGGTGCGTCGATCCTCATCAGCGGCAACAACTTCGGGTGCGGCAGCTCGCGCGAGCATGCCCCCCAGGCGATCTACCGGGCCGGTTTCCGGGCGGTCATCGCGGAGAGCTTCGCCGAGATCTTCTTCGGCAACTCCATCCAACTCGGCATGCCGTGCGTGACGGCCGACGCGGCGGACCTGCGCGAACTCGCGGCAGCAGTGCGCGCGGATCCGTCGATGACCGTGGAGATCGACGTCAAGGACCGCGTCGTGCGTTTTGGAGGCGAGGAGATTCCGTGTGGTCTGCGTGACGGTGCACGGCAATCGCTCCTCGAAGGTCATTGGGACCCGATCCAAGATCTTCTCGAAGGCGTTCCCGAGGTCGAAGCTCTCGCGAGTGGTCTTGAATACATGCGGGCCTGATCCGCTTCTCCTCTATGTGGACTCTCTTCGACCAAGCCGGGATTTTCGCGTGGCCCTTGGCGGCGTGCTCGTTGGCGGCCGTTTTTATCGTCATTGAACGGCTCTTTGCCCTTCGCTCCGGCAATGTGATTCCAGCGGAGTACCTCGACCGCTTTTCCCGCGGCGACATCCCGGCCGAGGGCGACCAGTCCTCCGTGGCCGGCAGGATTGTGGGCTTCTTTCACAACCATGATGTCGACGCTGACCAGCTGAAAGCGTTTGCCCGGTTGCAGATCACCCGGATGGAGCGAGGCCTCTTTGTCCTCGATATCGTGGTCAGCGCGGCGCCGCTGCTAGGTCTGCTTGGGACGGTCACCGGTCTGGTAAAGGTATTCGGCCGCATCTCACCGGACACCGGCCTGCCGGAGACTTCCATGTTTATCGAAGGGGTGGCGCTGGCCTTGTCCACGACCATGATCGGTCTCGCCATCGCCATTCCCGCGCTTGTTTTCAACAGCTACCTGAGCCGCCGGATCGATACCTACGCGGCGCAACTGGGCGTCGGCATCGAGCGGTTAATCGCCGCAAAGGGCGAGGGCAACCGCCGCCGCCGGGACTTCTGAGGAGCGGTCGCCATGCATGTCGACCTACGCCCCCGCCACCGGAAGCACAAAGGCGAGATCAACATCATTCCGTTGGTCGATGTGCTCGTTGTGCTCATCTTCTTCTTCCTTGTCTCCATGCAGTTCCGCAACCTCACGCTGCTGCAGCTGACGTTGCCGGAGATCCGCACGGCTGGCCAAGAGCAGGTCTCCGAACAGGTGGAGATCGGTATCACTCCGGAGGGGCATCTCTATTTCCAAGGGTCTCGGGTATCCGAGGAAGAACTCGTGCGACGGGTCGAGCGCGCCGCCGCCGAAACCCGCACCCGGCCCGTCCTCATCATCGCCGACGAGGAAAGCAATCTTCGCACGCTCACCTTCGTCATGGACACCTGCCGTCGCGCCGGTCTCGACCGCATCCGCCTACAGTCCCGCTGACCGGCGGCACGCCGAAACAAGAACCTTCATCAACCCGCGCTACCCGGTACTTGGGCAACTAATTTAATTCGTATTTAACTTTTAATTTATCTACGAGTTTATTGTTTCGTATAAGATATATACGAATTAAAATATTTGACAGTCGGGACCAGTGTGAGGGGAACCCGGGTGGTTTTGTCCTCTTCTTGTTCGGTTGACAGTGCCGAACTTTCAGTAATTATTGAAAGATATGCTTCAAGTGGAACCGGAAGATGGGCGTGGGGTGGTGGAAGCGGCGGACTCGCTGGAGTCGGTGCGGGATATTTTCATCCGGCAGTGGGGGGCGATGGGCAGCCAGTGGGGTGTGAACCGCAGCATGGCGATGATCCACGCGCTGCTGCTGGTGTCGCGGGAGCCGCTGACGACGGATGCGATCATGGAGGAGTTGGCGATCAGCCGGGGCAACGCGAATACCAACCTGCGCGAGTTGGTGGACTGGGGGCTTGTGTCTCCGGTCTTGGTAAAGGGCGATCGGCGCGACTATTTCGTGGCGGAGAAGGATGTGTGGCGGATTTTCTGCATCGTTGCGCGGGAGCGGAAGCGCCGTGAGATGGAACCCGCGCAGAAAGTGTTGGAAGAGTGCGTGCGCCGATC
>SKLD01000109.1 GCA_007123395.1 Opitutales bacterium | reverse complement strand
CGCACGTTGCGGCAACGCTACACGCGCTGGTTCAATCTCGCGCACGGGACGGCGGGGACGCTGTGGGCGGAGCGCTTCGGCAGCGTGCTTGTGCAGGACACGCCTTGGCTGGTGGGGCTGATCGCGGCCTACATCGACTTGAACGCGGTGCGGGCGGGCTTGGCCGATCTGCCGGAGAACTTCCGCTGGTGCGGCTACACGGAAGCGCTGGCGGGGAGGGAGTCGCTCCGCCGTGCGCTGGCGGCGTGCTTCCCGGCGGCGAAAGACACTGCGGAAGCCCTCGCGCGCTACCGTCTGCTGATGTTGGGGAAAGGAGCGCGGGCGAAAGGCGACGGCACGGGCATCCGCATCGATCCGGCGGCGTTGCTGGAGGCGGTGAAGAACGGCGGGGAGTTGCAGCCGCATGAGTTGCTGCGGCTGCGCGCGCGTTTTCTCACGGAAGGCCGTGCGCTGGGAACGCGCGACTGGCTGGAAGACGGCGAAGGGGCGCGGGTTCTTACCAAGCTGAAGCGCCCGCCGCCGAGCCGCCCCATCGACTTGCTCGACCATGTGGACCTTGCGGTGGCGCGTTCACGGGCAAAATACCGGGCGGTCGAGGATCCGCGGGAGTGTCAACCTTGGCCACCTGTGAAAGCCGGTCGACCGACATCAATCCAACAAAGTAAAACTACTTCACCAACCAGATCGGATTGTCGCGCGCCGTATCGATGAGCTTTTGCGTGGTGCGGTCGAGGCGGCTGGCGAGGGTGCGGATTATCTTGGCTGCGATCTCCGGCTGCATTTGCACCAGTTCCTCAAGGCTGCTCGCTTCAATGTGGGTGATGACGGCGCTGTTCTTTGCCTTGACCGTGCAGGTGCGCGGGCGACCGAGGATGTCACCCATCTCACCGAAGATAGTGCCCGGATACATCAGCACGGCGAGAAGCACGTCGTCCTTGAAGACTTCGAGTGTCCCCTTTTTCAGGACAAAAAAACCGGAACCCTCCTCACCTTGTTCGATGATGGTCTGGCCGGGCGCTACTTCGATTTCCTGTTCCATGGGCGGCGGTTTAGGCGGTGAATCAAACTACAAGCCGGATAATGACGGAAGTCCACCTCCGAAATCAAGCCCAAGTCGAACACCACGGTTAAACAATTCGTAAAACGACGGGAAGACCGCTCAAGCGCGCTCGCTGAGGAACTCGTGAAGGCGCTCCGCGAGCTTAGGACCTATGCCCTCGACCTTTTGCAACTCGTCCGCCGTGGCGGCCCGCAGGCGCTTGAGGGTGCGGAAACGCTCCAGCAGGGCCGCGCGGCGCACCGCTCCCAGTCCTTCGAAGTCATCAAGCACCGACTCGCGCATGCGTTTGCCACGCAGTTCCGCGTTGAAGGTATTGGCAAAGCGGTGCGCCTCGTCGCGCACACGTTGCAAAAGCATGCGCGCGGGATTGTGGGCACCGAGCTGCAACGGCGCGCGCCCGTCGCAAAAGACCACGGTCTCCTCGCGTTTGGCAAGGCCGACAAGCGGCGGAGGTTCGAGTTGCTGCGCGAGAAAGGCCTTGAGAGCGGCGCCCACCTGCCCCACCCCGCCATCAACCACGACAAGATCGGGGAAAGGTTTACCCTCGTCGTTCAGGCGACGGTAGCGCCGCCCCACGACCTCTTCCATGGCGCGAAAATCGTCGTTCCCAACGAAACTCTTCATGCGGTAGCGTCGGTAGCCCGCGCGGTCCGGCCGCCCTTCGAAAAACGACACCATCGATGCAACGCAGAAGGTACCCGAAATGTGTGAGATATCGAAGCATTCGATACGCCGTGGCAGTTCCGGTAAGGCGAGGCACTCGCGCAATTCCTCAAGGACCGGCAATGTATCGGCGTCGCGCCGGGGCGTGCGCACGAATTTGCGGGTGCGCGCGAGCGTTCCGCGGAGGGCAAAGACGACGTCCCGCAAGTCCGCTGCTTTCTCGAAATCCCGCTTCTCCGCAGCCGCCTGCATTTCCGCCTCCAGCTCGACCAGCCACTCCCGCGAACGGCCCTCGAGGAACACACACGCCGCCCGCACGCGCTCCGCGTAGGCATCCGCCGTGACCTCGTTGGCGTGTCCGTAAATCTCCGCGCGGGCATCATCGTAGAGCCGCCATGAACCGTCCTCCTGTCGGCGCGGACTGGCATCGCCGAGGAGGATGCCGAACCGCACCCGCATCTCACCAAGTGTCTTGCGCAGGAGCCCGGAGTGCGCGAACGGACCGAAATAGAGCGACTGCTCGTTCTGGCGGAACCGCACCAACCGGAAACGCGGCAGGGGGTTCTCCACATCCACGCGCACGAGCAGAAAGCGTTTGTCGTCCGTGAAATCCGTATTGTAGCGAGGCTTCCACTCCTTGATTAGCTTCCCCTCGAGCAGTAGCGCCTCGCTTTCGTTGCGCACCTCGATGAAGTCAAAGTCATGGATGAGCCCGAGCATGGCGCTGATTTTCGGCTGTTGCACCGCCTTGCGCCGCGACGACTGAAAGTAGGTCGCCACGCGCTTACGCAGGTTTTTTGCCTTGCCCACGTAAAGCACGCTCCCGAGGCGGTCTTTCATCAAATACACCCCCGGGCCCTGCGGCAGGCGCCGGACTTTCGCCTTCAATCCCTCTGTGTCACGTGAACGCATTGGATATGGAAAATCAAGGTAGCCGGGCGCGACCGTCCCGCGAGCCAAAGCGGCACAAACGCACGGCACAGGCTGACGGGAGCTTCAGTCGGCGGCTTCCGCTTCCTCCCTCAGCCGGTTCGGCTTTGCATCCGCAACCCCTTGGAACGCATAGATCCAACCAAGACGGAGAATGCCCGTCAGTTCCTCCAGCGCACGGCGGGACTCCTCCAAGAGAGCCGGATCGGCGAGGTCGGCGGGCATGAGCGTTTCGCGGTAGTGCCTCCGCACCCACGCCTCCAGTTCATCGAGTATAACACCGTCGACAACAACCCGCGCGCCCAGCGCGGCAAGATCCTCGGCCCGCAAAACGACACGCAACCGCAAACACGCAGGGCCGCCACCATTACGCATGCTCTCACGCAAATCGAAAAACAATACTTCCTTCAACGGACAATCGGGATCGGCAACACATTCATCGAGAAACCCGCGCACCGCATCGCTGCGCCGACACTCCTCCGGCGCAACCAGAAGGCATCCGCCGCCCGGTAAATCGAGAAGCTGACTGTTGAACAAATAGCTCCGCACCGCCTCCGCCAGAGACACCCTGCTCTCCGGCACACAAACCATTCGCAGCCGCTCGCCGGCGACCTCCGCGAAACGGCGCTTGATCTCTCCAAACGCCGCCTCCCCGTTGGAAAACGCACGCTCATGGACGAACAGCGTTCCGAGATGACCGACGCATATCACATCATTATGAAAAACGCCCGCATCAACCGCGTCCGGATGCTGCTGCAAATACAACGTTCTCTCTTCCACGATGCCGTGCCGCCGCGCCACCGCCCGCGAAGCCTCCAAAGTCTGCCTCGCCGGAAAGTGCCCGGGGCTGCCCTCCCGGCTGCCGCGCGCCGCCGCGCGCCCATAAACAAAGAAGTGCAAACCAGGACTGCCGTGCGCCGCCGCGAGGCGCGTGTGGTTCGCCGCCCCCTCGTCCGCCAAGGCAGCACCGCCGGCCAGCGGATCATGCACGTAAAACCGACCCGCGTCCCTGAAGATGCGCCGCAAGACCGCTGCTGTAAACGGTGCTTCAATCGCGCGATGCGGCATCGCGTATAGATTCGCCGGCGTCAAGTGCAGCCGCCCGTCCTTCGAGTCGGGCGCGGGAGTCACCGTCGCGGCGTTCGCCGTCCACATCGCCGATGCCGACGACGCTGCCGCCAACCATTCCGGTTCTGTCCCCGCCGCCACCGCCAAGACCTCCGCGTCACTACGACCCCGGAATCCCAAATGCCGCAACCACGCCACCAACGGACGCTCCTGAGGAGGCAGCACCGCTTGCATGAAGCCACGCTCGTGCAGCATACGCATCTTCGCCAGTCCCTGCAACGCCGCCCGCCGAGGCGAAGACACCAGCCCTCGGTTCGCCGAAGAGGCCAGATTACCACGCGACAATCCCGCATAATTGTGCGTCGGCCCGACCAGTCCATCAAAATTGACCTCTATGCAACCCATTCAACTCCGTCACCAACACATCAAAGACTTTGCCTAAACACAGCCAAAAAGTCTTCCACGCCCTTCCGGGCCCCATCAATAGAAGGGAAAATCTTCTTCCCGCACACCAGTGTATTCTCCTTTCCGCAAGCGATGCGATCCATAACAGCCCGCTCAAAAAGCGACAAAACCGAAAAATAAAGTATCTCGGAGAAAAATAACTAGCATCGATCCGGCGACATGGCGGAGCGACGACGTTACGCTGGTGCGAAGGTGCTCGCGGGAGATGAAGCGCGCTGCCGCGCGCTAGCGTAATCGGACCGGCTTGGCGTCAGCGGCGCGCCAACAGCGCGCCTCCGGTCGCGCCTTGGTTGCGCCTTGGTTGCGGGCGGGGGACGAAACCGCCCTTCAGGGCAGCAGGGCGGCCATGGACGTGCCCATGCGGGCGTAGAGTTCGATGCCTTCGGCGGAGTGTCGGAGGAGGTCGGGGGCGAGGGTGACGCGATCCTGAGGAAAGACGGTGACGACGCAGGAGCCGCCGAAGGCGAAGTATCCTTTTTTTTTTTTTTTTTCGGCATAGTTG
>SKLD01000074.1 GCA_007123395.1 Opitutales bacterium | reverse complement strand
GGGGGCAACGGAGGATTCGCCGGACGGATTGCCGAAATCCGGGAAAAGGCCGGGTTTGAGGCGGAGGACAGCCCGGCGATCCGCGAGGTCAAGGGGGTTTTGCGCGAGGGCGAGGCGCGCCAGGCCATGCGGGTGCTGGGTGTCGGCGAGGAACGGCTTCGGTTTCTGCGCCTGCCGTTCTACACAAAGGGCCGCTACCGGCGCTTTGTCATGGGCGAAGAAGATGTCGCGCAAGTGCGCGCGCTCCTTGAGGAGATTCAGCCCCATCAAGTGTTTCTTTCGGGCAGCGAGGACGATCCGTCTTCCGTGGCAGGCATGACGTACGGCATCTTCTTGCGTGCCTTCCGGGAATGTATCGAAAGCAGCGAATGGCCCGCCAATACCTATGTGTGGACGTACCGCGGTTCCGGCGCGGAGTGGCCCATCGACCGTATCGACATGGCGGTTCCGCTGAGTCCCGGCGAACTCAACCGCAAGATCATCGCCGCTTTTCAGCACCGCTCCCAACACAGCCAGAGTCCGCTGGCTGTCGTCGAGCAGAGTGAATACTGGCAACGCGCCGAACAGATCAACCGCCGCACGGCAGATCTCTACAATGCGCTGGGGATGGCGGAATACGAGGCCATCGAATGCTTTGTGCGGGCAAATTCTCAAGAGGCATGATGATGAGCAGGAAGTTGCCAAACGGTGATCCGTCTGCGCGCGGTCCATCCCTTGACGCGGCCTTTCTTCCCGCCGAGGTCGCCCTGTGCCTGCACGGGGAGCGGTTGGGGAAGACGGCGGCAAAAGAGAGGGTGGGACTCGCGCTGTCCCGGCCCGACGGGACGACCTTTGTCGAGGAACTGGAACTACCGGCCCCTGAGAATGCATCGGAAGAAGACTGGCGCATGCTCGAGCGCCACGTGAAGCGGATGCTGTGGCAGAAGGGCGGCAGCCGGCTCTTTGTCGCGGGAGCGCCCGAATGGGCCCGCCGCCTGCGCGGAACCTATTGTACGGCACATTCCGGAGAGCGCGCCTTTGACGCGGACTTCATGGGGAAGAAGCTTTTCGGGGAGGCCTTTTCAGTGACCCACTGTGAAGTTAAGGAGATGCCGGCGGCGCGTGAACCGGAGCTGGAACTCGGCGGCAACCTCGACGGCTGCCGCATCGGCTTCGACTTGGGGGGAAGCGACCGCAAATGCGCCGCCGTTATCGACGGAAAGGTGGTCTTCTCGGAGGAAATCACGTGGGATCCGTATTTCCAAACGGATCCGGAGTATCACCGCGCCGGCATTGAAGACTCTTTGCGCCTGGCGGCCCGTCATCTGCCGCGGGTGGATGTGATCGGCGGCAGTGCGGCGGGCGTCTACATCAATAACGAGGTTCTCGCCGGTTCGCTCTTCCGCGGCCTGAGCACGGTCGATTTCGACCGGCATATCCGCGGTCTCTTTCGCGATTTGGAAAAAGAGTGGGGTGTTCCGGTTGCCGTGGTCAACGACGGCGAGGTCACGGCGCTTGCCGCCGCTCTGTCGGCGGGCGGAGGAGGCATCCTCGGCGTGGCCATGGGCACAAGCACGGCGGCGGGCTACGTGAATCCGCGGGGAAAGCTTACCTGCTGGCTCAACGAACTGGCCTTCACGCCGGTGGACTACCGAGGGGAGGGTGCTCCGGTGGACGAATGGTCCGGCGACGGGGGCTGCGGGGTGCAATACTTCTCTCAGCAGGCGGTGGCACGGCTCGGGCCTGCCGCCGGTATACCGTTGGAACCGTGCGAGACTTTCGCGGAATACCTCAAGCGGCTGCAGGCCTTGTTCGATTCGGGTGACGCCGGCGCACGGAAGGTTTTCGATACCATCGGATTTTACCTCGGGCACACCCTGCCGTTTTGGCGGCGGTCGTATGCCTTCGACAAGGTGCTCCTCCTCGGGCGTGTCATGTCCGGCGAAGCGGGCGAGTGCATCGTCCGTGAGGCAAAACGTGTATTGGCGGAGCACTACCCCGAAACAGCGGAGAACCTTTCCTTTCTGGAAGTGAATGAACGCGACAAGCGGCATGGACAGGCCATCGCCGCAGCCAGTCTGCCCGTTCTGAAGAAAGAGTGATTCTATGAAATTATCGCACGCGGACAGTGATCTATACATCCCCGACGGTTTGAAGGCAGAGGCGGCTTTCTCACGCACGACGCATCTCGGGGTGGGGGCGCACCAGGATGATCTGGAAATCCTCGCCTACAGCGGAATCGAGGCCTGCTACCAGAAGGCGGACGAATGGTTCGGCGGCGTCGTCGTGACCAACGGTGCGGGCAGCGCACGCGAAGGACCGTATGCGGAATACAGCGACGAGGAGATGCGGCTGGTTCGTCTGCGGGAGCAGCGCAAGGCCGCCTACCTCGGCGAATACGCTTTCATGGCGCAACTGGGCTATGCCTCGGCGGAAGCGCGGGAACGCGGTGACGCCGTCGTCGCCGATCTCGAGCAGATCCTGCGCGCCGCGCGACCGCGCGTTGTCTATGCGCACAATCCGGCGGACAAGCACGGTACCCACATCGTGACACTGCGCCACACGCTCGCGGCCTTGCGCCGCCTTTCCCCGGAGGAACGTCCGCAAGCCCTCTACGGGGTGGAGGTCTGGCGGGATCTGGATTGGCTCGACGACGGCGCGAAAGTCGTTCTGCGCACGGACCGCCGACCCCATCTCGCGCATGCCCTTATGGGCCTCTTTGATTCGCAGATCGCGGGTGGAAAACGATATGACCTCGCCGTTCCCGGGCGCCGTCTCGCCAACGCCACTTTCTTTCAGTCGCACTCCGTCGATGCCGCGGAGGGGGCGGCCTTTGCCATGGACCTGACCCCGCTGCTGCGCGACGACGCCCTGACCCTGGAAGAACTCGTTACGGTGCATATCGAAGATTTCCGCACGAGTGTGATCGCGAATTTGCGGGAGGAGGACAAAAGATGAAGGAGGATCCGGCCTTACTTGTTCTTGCCGCCGGAATGGGCAGTCGCTACGGCGGACTCAAGCAAATGGATGCGATGGGGCCGTCCGGCGAGTGGCTGCTTGAATACTCGGTTCACGATGCGCGCAGCGCCGGTTTTCACGAGGTTGTCTTTGTTGTCCGTGCGTCCTTTGCGGAGGAGTTTTCCGCCGCCTTGCGGCAACGTCTCCCCGCCGATGTGCGCTGGCGGGTCGTGCACCAGGAGATGGACCGTTTACCGCCGGGTGCGAAAGTGCCTGAAAGCCGAACGAAGCCCTTGGGCACAGGGCACGCGATTTGGTGCGCGTCGAAGGCAATGGAGCGCCCTTTTGCCGTCATCAATGCGGATGATTTTTATGGGAGGCAAGCGCTCTGCCTACTCGCCGATTGGCTGCGCACCGCAGTGAAGCCGGACCACCATGCTATGGTCGCTTACGCCTTGGAGCGGACGCTGTCGCCGCACGGGAGCGTTTCCCGCGGCCTGTGTGAAATCGAAAACGGTTTTCTGCGTTCCGTTCGGGAACTGACAGGCATCCATGAAGCGGCGGACGGCACTGTGTTCGGTGAAGATGCCGGCGGGCACCGCCGCACCCTCGAAAAAGACGCGCCCGTATCCATGAACCTATGGGGTTTTCATCCGCATATCTTCGCGGAGCTGGAGGCGCAACTCGTCGAGTTTCTCGGATCGATGGAGAATCCGGAAAAAGATGAGTTCTACATCCCCGCCGCCGTTGACCATTTGATCGCGGAAGGCCGGGCGCGCGTCGCCGCCCTGCACACTGCGGCGGAATGGTTTGGGGTGACCTATGCGGAGGACCGTCCGCGTGTGCGCGACGGTATCCGCCGCCTTGTTCGAAAGGGAGACTACCCGGAAAATCTATGGAGCCAACAATGAATCATGACTTCAAAAGTATCGGCAATGCCTTCGGCTTGCACGGCGACTTGATTTCCGCCGAACCCTATGGGTCCGGGCATATCAACGACACCTTCGCAGTGGTCTACCGCCAGGCGGGGACGGTTGTGCGCTATATCTTCCAGCGCATCAATGACCGCATCTTCAAGCAGGTTCCCGAGTTGATGGATAACATCCGGAGGGTGACCGAACACCAGCAGGAGCGCCTGCGCCGGGAGATCCCGGACGACGCCAGCCGCCGGAGCCTTACGGTGATTCCCGTCCACGACGGTGCGCCTTACCACCGGGATGAGAGCGGGTCCTACTGGCGCGCCTATTTTTTCATCGAGGGCGCGCGGACCTACGACCTGATTGAAACAACCGCGCAGGCGCGCGCGGCGGCGGGCGCATTTGCTCGCTTTCAACGCGAGTTGGCCGATCTCCCCGGTGATCGTTTGTATGAGACCGTCCCGGATTTCCACAACACGCCCAAGCGGTATGCCCGCCTCATGCAGGCGGTGGAGAAAGATCCTTTGAACCGGGCGAAAAACGTTGCCGAGGAAATCGGTTTCTTCCGTGAGCGCAAGTCGATCTATGACGTGCTCACGAAGGCTGTCGAAGGCGGTTCCGTGCCGGAGCGGGTCACCCACAACGACACGAAACTCAACAACGTGATGATCGATGACGCGACAGGAGAGGGCGTCTGTGTGATTGATCTCGACACCGTCATGCCCGGAACGGTGTTGTATGACTTCGGCGACCTCATCCGCACGGGAACGAACGGCGGCAAGGAGGACGCGCGCGACCTTTCCTCGGTATCAATGCGCTTTGATATGTTCACGGC
>SKLD01000096.1 GCA_007123395.1 Opitutales bacterium | reverse complement strand
CCGGAGAGCAAACGCCCGTCTACTTCGGCAGCGCGATCAACAACTTCGGCATCGAGCGGCTCCTAAACGGGTTCCTCGACCTCGCCCCGCCGCCCGCGCCGCGGGCCGCCGACGACCGGGAGGTTCCGCCGGAGGCACCGTTTTTCTCCGCCTTTATCTTTAAAATCCAGGCCAACCTCGACGCCCGCCACCGCGACCGCCTCGCCTTTCTTCGCGTTTGCTCGGGGAAATTCACGCGCGACATGCAGGTCTATCATGCGCAGACGGGCAAAAGAATCCGCCTGTCTTTCTCCCACCAGCTATTCGGCAACGAGCGCGACACGCGCGACGAGGCTTGGCCAGGTGACATTCTCGGCATCACCGGCCAGAGCGGTTTCGGAATCGGTGACACCCTCACGGAGGACCCGAAGGTCCGCTACGACGCCATCCCCACCTTCGCCCCGGAGTGCTTCGCGTATTTCCACAATCCCGACACGGGCAACTACAAGCGCTTCCGCGCGGGACTCGACCAGTTGCTGCAGGAACGCGTGGTGCAGCGCTTTCATCCCCTCGACAGCGTTTCGCAAGTGCCGCTTCTCGGTGCCGTCGGCGCGCTGCAGTTCGACGTCGTCGCCTACCGCCTGGAAAACGAATACAACGCCCCCGCCCGCGTCGAGCGGGCGCCTTGGACCGTGACGCGCTGGCTCGATCCCGCCTTCGACGAATCGCACCTCGCCGACCTCTACCTCGGCGGGGCGACGCTTGTGCGCGACGACGAGGGCGACCTCGTTCTCCTCTTCCCCGGCGAGTGGGAGTTCAACTACTTCGAGCGTAAGAATCCCGATCTCAAACTCCACGCCACGCGCCGCCGCGACCGCTTCAACACCACTGCGGCCGACGCCGTGCGCGCCGCCGCCTCCGTCTAATTCCCAGTCTTTCCGTCATGTTTACCTTCAAACGTCCCGACTGCGACTACGCGGGCTACATCTTCGATTGCGACGGCACCCTCGCCGACTCCATGCCGCTTCACTTCCGCGCGTGGAACCACGGACTGGAAGCGGGCGGCGCCCGGCACCGCCTCGACCCGCACGGGTTCATGACCGTCGCGGGCATGGCTCTCGCCCAGACGGTCGAACACTGGACCCGCGAATACGGCGAGAAAATCAACCTTGAAGCCGTCGTCGCCGCAAAAAACGAATATTTTGAGAAGCACCGCGGAGACATCGTTGCGATTGAACCGATCATCGCCTTTGCCGAGGACCTCAAGGCGGCGGGCAAACCGATCGCCGTCGCCTCCGGCGGACGCCGCGACGACGTCGTCGCGACCCTCCGCCACATTGGTGCGCGCGACCTCTTCGACATCATTGTCACCGCCGATGATGTCGCCACGGCCAAGCCCGCGCCTGACCTCTTTTTGCTAGCCGCCGAACGCATGGGCGTCTCCCCGGAGCAGTGTTACGTGATCGAAGATTCCGACCTCGGTATCGAAGCTGCCGACCGGGCCGGCATGGACTCCGTGCGGATTCCGTCCTTCGCCGACCTTGCGGAACCGCGGTAAGCTAGCAAGCCCGCGCCTCGCCAGCCGCAGTCCACAGACTCAGGACCAAAGCCGTCAGGCTTTGCATACGGGACTTCAAAAAAACCAACCGTATCAATTAGGCCATGGATGCTAGGCCATGGATGCTTTTTCATTGGCACTGACGATCTGCCTGCCGTTTACAGATTTACGCTACTTCGCTCTTGAGGAGAAGTCTGACGCATTCATAAGGGTCCGGTCATTCCTGTCTCTCGGCGTGAATCGGTGGTTCAACTGCGGAAGTAAGGTTTAGTCCGCCGCGACCTTGCCCTTGTCGGCGGCGGCGGCATTGGCGCGGGCGGCGGCGGCGTTTGCACGCATTTCCTCGACCGTCTTGGTGCGGATGCGGGCGGCACCTTTGGTCATGCGGGTGGCGACGCGTGTGCCCTCGCGTTCGTGGGCGGCGAGGCGTTCGCGCGCGGCGGGAATGGCTTCGCGGTATTGGGGAAGCCATTGCGCCTGAGCCAAGAGAAGTTCATCGACCATCTGCCAGATCTCCTCCGGCTCGCACACCGCACCAGTGAGGGGATCGTGCAGCATGGCTTGCTTGAGGAGCGTGACATCGCCTCGCACGGCAGCCTCCATACCCATCTCCTGCACGCGTGCGGAAACCGCGCAGGTGGCCGCGCAGGCCATGGGAAGATCACCCACCACGGGCAAGTTGATGCCGGTGCGGTCGACGTAGCCGGGGATCTCAATCACGCAGCCGTCGGGAAGGTTGGGGATGTGGCCCCGGTTGACGACGTTGAAGTGACCCCGGTAAGTGCGGCCTGTTTGGAGGGACTCGATAATGTAGGAGCCGTGTTCGTGCCCGCGGTTTTCCGGTGAGATAACGGGCGCGGGTTCCTTGAGCCATTGGGGATAATCCGTCTCGAACCAATTGCGTCCTTCGCGGCAGACGCGCAGGTAGCCGCCGGTCTCGCCGTGTATCCAATCGCTCAAGTCGATCCACTTGCGGATCTCCTCCGGGCGCTTGCGATACCAAGGGAGGTATTCGCTGAGATGCCCGTTGGACTCGGTGCTGTAGTAACCGAAGCGGCGGAGAACGTCGATGCGGACTTTCTCGGTCTCGCGGAACTTCGGGTGGTCTTCGAAGAGTTCGAGAAGGCGCGGAATGAAATCGATCCCCCGCCACTTCGCCTCGAGAAACCAAGTCTGGTGGTTCAGACCGGCTGCAATCACATCAACGTTCTCGCGATGAACCCTCTCCTCCGCGCCGATGAGACCCTCCTTTCGCGCCCAGCGCTCAATGCATTGGGCAATCTGCCAATGAGCGGCCTGCACACCGTGGCAGAGGCCAATGGTGCGCACGTCGCCGTATTTGTTGCAGGCCCATGTATTCATAGCCATGGGGTTGGCGTAGTTGAGGAGGAGGGCCCCCGGCTTGGCCACCTCGCGGATGTCGCGGCAGAATTCGAGCAGGGCGGGGATGGTGCGCTGCGCGTACATGAGGCCGCCGGCGCAGAGGGTGTCGCCGACGCACTGGTCGATGCCGTATTTGAGCGGTATGTCAATATCGGTTTGGAAGGCTTCAAGACCACCTTGGCGGATAAGACAGAGAACGTAGTCGGCTCCTGCGAGGGCCTGTCGGCGATCAGTCGTGCCCTCGACCTTGGCGGGCAGCTTATTCTCCGCGACATCGCGCTGGGCGAGACGCAATACGCGGTCGAGGTTATCCGCCGAGAGATCGGTGAGGGCGAAGTGCGTATCGGCCAGTTCGGGCACAGCGAGGATGTCGTGCATGAGTTGGCGCGTGAAACCGATGGAGCCGGCCCCGATGATAGTGATCTTGATGCTCATAGGAACGAAGAGTGAAGTTTGGCAAGGGTGAAGCCGTTGGAGCAAGCTCTCTTCTCGCGCGGAGGCGGTCGGCAAGGTGGGCGAGGAACCCCTGCAGGTCTCTCCGGCCGAGGGCGGCACGCACGGGGCGACCGTCGGGATGGATTCGGGCGGGGCCGTGGGCGGAGATTGCCACGCTCGCAGAGCGTGGGAGTTATTCGACGTTTTGCACTTGTTCGCGAATGCGCTCTATTTCGTTTTTGGCTTCGATGACGAAGCGGCTTACGTCGACATTGTTGGCCTTGGCTCCAATGGTATTGAACTCGCGGTTGATCTCCTGAAGGATGAACTCGAGCTTGCGGCCGACGGCATTGTCGGCGGCCGCTTTGAGGGTTTCGGCGAATTGAGCGAGGTGACTGTCAAGGCGGGTGACTTCCTCGGTAGTATCGCACCGGTCGGCGAAGAGCGCGATCTCCTTGAGGACGCGCTCGTCGTCGAGGTCTAAGTCGAGTCCGGCGGCTTTGAGGCGCTGCAGGAGAAGTTCGCGGTAGCGGGCGACGGAGCCCGCCATGTTCGCCCGGATGTCGGCGAGGAGCGAGCGCAGGCGACCGAGGCGGCAGGCGAGGTCGGCGGCGAGGTGCGCGCCTTCGCGGGCGCGCATTTCGTTCAATTGCGCGAGGGCCGCGCCCGTCGCTTCGGCGACGGCAGTGCGGATGTCCTCCGCTGCCGGAAGGTCCGAGTCCGTGCGGTGCAGGGCGATGATTGCGGCAAGCCCCGCGCCATCGGGCGGCCATGCGATGCCGCGCGCCTCGGGGAGCGCGCCTGCCTTGTCGAGAAATGCCTCCACCCCCGCGCGGTCCCATGAAAACGCGCCCGCGCCGGAGGCCCGGTCGGCCCGCACGGTAGCGTGGACTTTGCCACGCCCCACCCCGCCGCGCACGACTTCGGCGATGTCACGCTCCAGCGACTGCCACTCGCGAGGGAGCGAGAAGGAGGTCTCCAAATTGCGCCGGTTGACGGCGTTCAGCTCGACGGCAAGCGTAAGATCGGCGGCGGTCGTCTCGCCGCGCCCGAATCCGGTCATCGATTTCATTCGGCGGCTTCCTCCATCATCTTGGCAACTTGGCTGACGTCCTTATCGCCGCGGCCGGAAAGGTTGAGGCAGAGTATTTGATCGCTGCCCATCTCCGGCGCGCGCCTCGCGGCATAGGCAATGGCATGGGTCGACTCCAGCGCGGGCAGGATCCCCTCCGTTTCGCAGAGGAGGCGGAAGGCACCGAGGACGTCGTCGTCGCAGGCGTAACCGTATTCGATGCGCCCGGCGTCGCGGTAGTAGGCGTGCTCCGGCCCCACAGCGG
>SKLD01000082.1 GCA_007123395.1 Opitutales bacterium | reverse complement strand
GGGAAGCCACGTGCTGTGGCTCATCGGCTCGGAGCCGGGTGGCGTGCCGGTGAAAGAGGCCTGGATGGAAATACGGCCACCCTCCGACGGGTCGCGGGGCCAATCGTATTCAAGGTCATCTTCGCCATACATTGCGGCTGCGGCGTGAAAGGAAAAGAGTGCGCCCAACCCAAGGACACACGCGATCAAACAGGGGAATTTCATACGAAAAAAGATTAAGGGGGATTCACTTTTTGACGGGGAGGTGAGCGGGCCCCATGAGGAACGCTTCTGACGCATACGGTTCTGCCCGGCACCCGCCGTGTCAAACGCTTTCCGTGTCAGCCATCGGAAGATGGGAAAATCGACGGCGAAAAGACATCGCATATTTGCCCTTGCTGCCGGCAGGGCGCGAAATAGCGTTCCGACGATGTCCAAAACGAAAGAAAAGGAAGGTGCCTTCGAATTCGAAGCCGGGCTCAAAAAACTCGAGGAACTCGTCGCGTCCATGGAGAGCGGCGACCTTCCTCTCCAAGACCTCGTTGCGAAATACGAGGAAGGCTGTAAGCTTGTCAAGGCATGCGAAAACCGGTTAAAACAAGCCGAACGAAAAATCGAAATCCTGCGCGAAGCTAACAACGGTGAGGCGAAGACCGAGCCTTTCGATCCCGAAGACGCTTCCTAAACGACGCCCATGTCCATACTTTCCGGTATTCAGAGTCCCGCCGACCTCAAACGCCTCGATCCCGACGCCCTCGAACCGCTGGCGGCTGAAATTCGCGAGCGGATCATTGCCGTCACCTCGCGCAACGGCGGGCACATCGGCCCCAACCTCGGAGTCGTCGAGTTGACCCTTGGCCTGCACCTCGTCTTCGACAGCCCGCGCGACCGCTTCGTCTGGGACGTCTCCCACCAAGGGTACGTCCACAAACTCCTCACCGGTCGGCAGGGACCGGAATTCGAGCTTATCCGCAAATCGGGCGGGCTAAGCGGATTCCTCATGCGCTCCGAGAGCGAGTATGACTGCTACGGCGCGGGCCATGCCGGCACCGCGCTCTCCGCCGCCATCGGCATGGCCGCCGCCCGCGACCGCGCCGACGACGACAACCACGTCGTCGCCATCCTCGGCGATGCCGCCTTTACCTGCGGGATTACCATGGAAGCGCTCAACAACGTCGCCTCCACAACGCAGCGCCTCATCATCGTCCTCAACGACAACGAGTGGTCCATCGCGCGCAACGTCGGGGCACTCGCCAAATACTTCAACGAGATCATCACCAACCCGGTCTACAACCGCCTCGACCGCGATCTTAAGAGCGTCATCGGGCGCATGCCGGGCGGTCGCTCCATGCTTGAGTTCGGCAAACGTTGGAAGCGCGAAACCAAGGACTTCTTTGTCGGCTCCAGCCTCTTCGAGGCCTACGATCTGCGCTACATCGGCCCCGTTGACGGGCACGACCTCGATGCCGTCGTCAAACACCTCGAATTTGCCAAGCAGAGCACCCAGCCCATCCTCCTCCACATGCTCACCAAAAAGGGGTACGGCTACCCGCCCGCCCTCGAGCAACCGGAGCGTTTCCACGGCCTCGGCCCCTTCAACGTCCGCACCGGCCAGTCTGCTCCCGGCAAAATGGGCGCGCCGCCCAATTACCAAGACGCCTTCGGCCAAGCCCTCCTGCGCTACGCCCGCGATGACAGTAAGATTGTCGGCATCACCGCCGCCATGCCGCCCGGCACCGGTCTATCCTACCTGCGCGAAGCCCTGCCGGAACAGTTCTTCGACGTCGGCATCGCCGAAGAACACGCCGTCCTCTTCGCCGCCGGTATGGCCACCTGCGGCTACCGACCCGTCGTCGCCATCTACTCCACCTTCCTCCAGCGCGCCTACGACCCCATCGTCCACGACATCTGCCTGCAAAACCTCCCCGTCACCTTTTGCATGGACCGCGCCGGCCTCTCCCCTAACGACGGCCCCACCCACCACGGTCTCTTCGATATCGCCTACCTGCGCACCGTCCCGAACACAATCGTCATGCAGCCCAAGGACGAGGACGAGCTGGCCGACATGCTCTGGACCTCCCTCCGCACCGACGCCCCCGCCTTCATCCGCTACCCCCGCGGATCCGCCCGCGGCGTTGCGTGCAAAGAAAACCCCACCGAAATCGAAATCGGCAAGGCCGAGGTCATCCGCCCCGGCGATGAAGTTCAGCTCTGGGCGCTCGGTCCGTGGGTCGGTGAAGCCGCCGCCATCGCCGACGACCTCGCCGATTCCCAAAGCATCCGCGCCGGCGTTGTCAATGCCCGCTTTGCCAAGCCTCTCGACCTCGAACTCCTCGCCGCCCACGCCGCCTCCGCCCGAGCCATCGTCACCTTCGAAGATCACGCCCTCATGGGCGGTTTCGGCGCCGCCGTCCTCGAAGCCCTCAACGAACTCGGCGAAGCCACCCCCGTCCTGCGCATCGGCTATCCCGACCACTTCATCCACCACGGCTCCGGCACCGCTGACCTCCGCGCGTCCGCCGGCCTATCCCCCGAAGCCATCCGCCAACGCCTCCACCGCTTCCTCGCCGCCCTCAACCTCCCCGCCAAGTCCCCCGCCCACTCCAACGCCACCTGATACCTCCCCTGTTCCTCGCTCGGAAGCGTCCAGTCAAGTTATGCTTCTCCTGTATAAAAATATGCTCAGAGCAATAGTTTGCTTTCCTCAACTCGAAGGAGCACGCAAAGAAAGAGACAAAACGGATTTCGCCATCTTATTTTATGTAACATTGCTTTAATGCATCGCAGAATGGCCGCGTCAGCCCAGGTTTGATGGAGATTTGTGTCGGGTATTTTTCTCTGAGAAATTTAAATTGTCAGAGATTTTTTAATACCGCATCAGATCAGAGATTTTGCCTAAAACCCAAGATTCGCTTTATACGCTTATACAATACTCGCTTCAGTTTATTATCACTTTTTTCCGCATTCCGTTTGGGGCGACGGGTGTCCGGGCTTGGGTGGATGCGCGGGGGGGGAGCCGTTCAGGATTTGAGGTGCGCGAGGAGGAAGGCACGGGTTGCGGCCGCTTCCTCGGGCTGACCGAGGTTGTGATCGCGGTCTTTGAGACGGAGAAGCTGATGGGGAGCCCCGGCGGCGCGGAGGGCATCGGCGTAGGCGGTGGCATGCCACACCGGCACAATGGGATCGCGCGCACCGTGGACGATAAGCTGGGGCGGCGCGGAGCTATGCACCCGGTGGACCGGGCTGGCCTCACGCGCGCGTTCCGCCCGCTCCTCAATCGGGCCGCCGAGCAGGTCGCTGACGAGTTCGATCATGCCGTTGCCGGGGATCGGATCGTGCGCCGTGCGCAGGAGGTCGGTCGGACGGCACCAGTTTACGGAGGCGCGAGGCGCGGGCACATCGGCGGCAATCTTCCCGGAGGGATCGGGTCGGCTCAAGCCGAGGGCAAGGAGGGCGGAAAGGTGGGCACCGGCGGAGATTCCCCATGCAGCATAGCGGTCTGCATCGAGTCCGTGCGCCGATGCGTTCGCGCCCAGCCAGCGGAGCATGGCGACGCAGTCCTCCAGCGGTGCGGGAAAAAAGGCTTCGCCGCTGAAGCGGTAGGTAACGGCCACCGTCGCGATACCGTCTTCCCACATCCGTGGTGCGAACGGCGGACGGTACTGTGTTCCGGCGCGCCAGCCTCCGCCGTGGATGTAGACCACATACGGCACCGAGCGCGCGGGCTTCGGGAATCCACAAATCGGCGCCGAGCAAGCGCTCCCCACCCCGGACGGGAACGATGACCACCGGATGGTCGAGAGTGACACGGAGTTTCACGGGAAATTGCACAGTGTGGCTTCCTTTGGACCAGTATCTGGGTATCTTGACAGCCTCTTATCACCAATTTAAAGATTGTCGCGATACCACCCTCCCCCGCGGTCATCCCCTGCGATCAGCCCGCGCGGGCGATGATTTCGAGGAAGGGCTTGAGCACGCCGCGGGCTTTTTTCTCGCCGATGCCGGGGATGAGGAGGGCTTCCTGGGCGGTGCGGGGCCGGAGGCGGGCGAGGTCTTCGAGGACGCGGTTGCTGAAAATGCGGTAGGGCGGGACGTTGCCGCGGATGCGGGCGAGCTGGGCGCGCTTGCGCCGAAGCTCTTCGAGGAGATCGGCCGAGGACGGTCCGTCGAGCTTGAACGCGGCACCGCCCGCCGGGGGCGACCGCGGCGGGAGGGGATCGTTTTCGGGCCAGACCATGGGCGGGGTGAACTCGCGCCGCATGGCGGATTCACCGAGCGGGGTGAGCGTGACCATGGGCAACTGGCCCCCGGTGCTGCGGACGAGCCCCGCGTCGAGGCATTCCTCCATGAGGGCGCGCACGAATTTCCGGCCCTCGTCTTTGAGGATGCCGTAGGTGCTCAGCTGATCGAGACCCAGCTCGCGTATGCGCTGCTCCTCGCTTCCGGTGAGCATGCGGATGATGAGTCCCATGCCGAAGCGCGGCACCCAGCCTTCCACGGCGTTCCGTCCGCTCATGCGGGCGACGCCGCTGAGGGCCTTCTGGAGGGTGACGATCTGCGTATCGGTGAGCGGCTTCTGGTTGGCCGGATCGCTGCGCTGGCAGTAGTCGCATACGCGGCAGGGCTTGGCGTTGGCGTCGCCGAAAAACTGTTGTATCCACTCCTGGCGACAGCCGCGGGAGTCGGCGTAGGCAAGCATGGCGTCGAGTTTGGCT
>SKLD01000352.1 GCA_007123395.1 Opitutales bacterium | reverse complement strand
CGGCGCACGCCATCGAGCTGGATGTGCTTCACACACCCGCCTTCGACAAACGGGCACGCCTCGTTTTCGTGAAACCACCGCGACTCAGGCGTGGAAACGCCGGCGGGGTAACCGAAGAACTCATGGATATTGGCGGCCATCAACCCGCGTTTTTCAAAGCGGTCTGTCCAAGGTGCCCGACAATCACCTCCGCGAGGCTGCGGGCCATTAGGGGCGGCACGGCGTTGCCCACTTGCTCGTATTGGGCCACGCGGGAACCGAGAAAAACGTAACGGTCGGGGAACGACTGGAACCGCGCCGCTTCGCGGACGGTGAGCGAACGGTCCGCGACCGGATGGAAGACCGGCCCCCAATGCGGATCGCACTTGGTCATGATCGTGGACGCAAGACCGTCGGGGTGCAGCCGCCCGTAGCGCTTCGTGTGGTCGGAACGGCGCGCTTTTTTCATTCCTTTGGGCAGGAGGTCGAACGGGATGTCGCGCCATGAGCCGCCGGGCCGGATGTGCCGCAGCCGCTCGAGGTTGACCGGCGAGAGGCGCGGGCGCACGTGATTGTGTACACGTGTCTGTCCGCCCCGCATCATGCGGGCGAAGTCGCTCACGGGCGCATCAGCAGGATACTGGATTCCGTTCTCACCGGCACCGCCGGAGGCGGGTTCGGGCAGGTCGTAAATCGCCTCCGCCACCGTCACCGGCGGGAGCAAGCGCGCGCGGTGGGCTTCCTCAAGGGGAAAGGTCAACGTGCGCCCGCCGGAAAAATTCGCCCGCCGCTTCAGGTAATGACGCGGGACCGGATGCGCGAGGCCCATGCCCACGCGGGAGCCGAGGATGATCAGGCGCCACCGCTCCTGCGGCACCCCGTAGTGCGCCGCGAAGAGAATCTTCGCCTCACAGAAGTAGCCGCGCCCGTCGAGTTCATTGATGACCCGCTGAAAGACTTTGCCCTTTTCCAGCGACAACATCCCGGTGACATTCTCGAAGAGCAGCGTCTTCGGACGGAACTCGTCGACGAACTTGAGGTAATGGGTGAATAACTGGTTGCGGGGATCATCGAGAAAACGGCCCGGCGCGTTAATCGAAAAGCCTTGGCACGGCGGGCCGCCCACGATGGCATCCAGCTCGCCCCGCGCCAGCCCGAGTTCTCGGCGGATACGCACCGGCTCCAGCCCCTCGATGGGGCCATCCACCACCTCGGTGCCGGGATGATTGTGCCGGAAAGTGCGAACCGCCTCGGCGTTGAAGTCATTGGCAAACAGGCACCGCGCCCCCGCCTGCCGGAAGCCCTCCGTAATCCCCCCCGCACCCGCGAATAAATCAATCGTCGTCAGCTCCATGCCGTCTGATATTTTGTTCACCACCGGCGCGCGTCAAGCGCCTTTGCTGGCTTTGTGCGGGGGTTTCTTCCGTGTCCGCCGTGCTGCTGTCAGTGTCATCGGTTGGGAAGGCTGCAGGCGCACCCTTTACGCCCCGCCCGCGCGCGTGCTTCGTCGGGGATCGGTGCGGGCGGATACGGCGGCCAGTCCGGCGATGTAGACCGGGGGCATGCCGACCGCGCGGGCGCCGACGAGGACGAGTTCCAGATACCAATCGAAGGGGCGCAGGGACGGGTCGATGTAGGCGGGGGCCGCGACATACGTCATGACCCGGCGGCGCGTTCCTTCCATCGTTACCATCACTTCAGTCTCCCGGTATTGCGCGGGCCAGCCCTCCGCGCGCCGCAAACCGCCGATCCCGTCGGCCGCGCAAGCGTAGACAACACCCCACACCGCACATCCCGGTGCCTCCGTGATTGTCGCCTTGCCGGAACCGTCGACACCGCGCTTGTGAAACACGACCCGGCGGTCCGCCAGGCGCGCCAAGCCGACAATCCGTGCCGAAGGCACCCGCGCCTTCAACCGCGGGGCGAACAGATTGCTGCCGTATGCGAAATACTCGACCATACCCGGAGATCAACCGAACGGGGCCGCCGGGCCGCGTCAACAGCGGTCGGGCGGGCTCGCGATTGGACACCATACGCCGGTCAACGGTCCAGCTCGTCCACGTCAACTTCGGCGGGAGGAATGAGTTCTTCGAAACGCCGGGCGTCGATGGTTCCGGCGGGCAGTCGCTCGACGGCACCCGGTGCATCCGCATCGCTGGCAGCGTCCTCCCACGGGTCGACATGGATTTGCGCGTCTAGTTCCATGAGGGCTTCCAACTCGCGGGCGTAGGCTTCCTCGGCCTCAGCTTCCTCGCGTTCGATGCGGTCGATGAGCGCCTGAATGCGCTCCTCGGGAGCGGCCTCGATGGAATCGACGCGGTGCAGGCCGTCTTCCGCGGGCGGCTCTCCCACGGAATCGAGAATGTTCATGAGGTAAAAAAGCGCCATGACCCCGACGGCGGCAAAGACGGCGAACATCATCGAACGCACGGAGGTGCGGTGATCGCGCTTCTTTTCGATGCCGGGCGCGTCCTTCTTAAGGCGTTCGATGGCAGCTTGGCGGTCGGTGCCGGAAAAGCGGCCGGGACGGCCGCCGGCTTGCGGAAAACGATGGAATTTGGGATCACTCATGTCGCGGCGGCGAACGGAAGTTCGATCTGTGCGGGGTCAGTCGCGGGCGGTTCGGCGAAACGAACCCCCACACCCAAGAGACGTACGGCATGCGGGCTTCGCTCAAAAGCCTCCCGCAAAAGCGCCTCGACGAGCGCGGTTTCCACCTTTGCGGCGGGGCGCTCGCACGTCGTCGAGCGGAAGTCGGCAAACTTCACCTTTACAAAGACTTTGCGGTAGGGGGTGGCGGCGCGGGCGAGGTCCGACTCCAGCTCGGGCAGCATGGCGAGGAGCGCCGCCCGGCAGGCCTCCAAAGTGTCGAGGTTGCGCTCGAAGGTCTGCTCCGTGCTCAGCGACTTACGGCGGCGGTCGGTCTCGACGGGGCGGTCGTCCTCGCCCCGGCAGAGGGCATACAGCTCCGCGCCCCACTTCACGCCGCACTCCGCGCACAGACGATCAAGGCTCCACGCCTGGAGCTGGCCGCAGGTCTCGACACCCGCCGCCGCCAGACGCTCCGCCGACTTCGGTCCCACACCCCAGAGCTTGCGCACCGGCAGCTCACGCATGAACGCCCTTACCCGCTCCGGCGTCACGGCAAACTGCCCGTCGGGCTTGCGCCAGTCACTCGCGATCTTGGCGAGCATCTTGTTGGGAGCAATGCCCGCGCTCGCGGTGAGGCGTGTCTGCGCGCGGATGCGGTGGCGGATCTCCTTGGCGATGTCCCACGCGTATCCAGGGGTGTCGGTGACATCGAGGTAGGCTTCGTCGAGGGAGAGCGGCTCGATGCGGTCGGTAAAGGCACGGAAAATCGCACGGATGCGGCGCGCCTCCGCCCGGTAGACCTCGAAACGCACCGGCTTGAGGACGAGATGCGGGCAAAGCTCGCGCGCCTTGAAGACCGGCATGGCCGAGCGGCAGCCGAACTCGCGTGCGATGTAATTGCACGTCGTGAGAACGCCGCGCCCCGAACTGCCGCCCACCCCCACCGGCTTGTCCGCCACGGAGGGATCGTCGCGGCACTCGATGGCCGCGTAGAAGCAATCCATGTCGATGTGGATGATGCGCCGTTGTTTCATCGCCCGGAAGACACCATCCCGGAAAAACACGCTTCACGCAAGCGCCGCCGCAGCGAGCTGCCGCACATTGGCGGAGTGCAGGCGCCAAGCCTCCTGTGAGTAGTCCGGACCATAGGCAAACGGCGGCGTCTCCACGCAGGCCAGCACACGGTCGACCGCCGCCTTCCGCCCGCCTTCGTCAAAGTCCGCGAGATCGTTCTCAAAGCCATAGGGCAGGTGATACGTCGTCACGCCCACGCCGCTCTCCGCAAAGAATGCCTTCAACGCCGCCGGCCCCCGCGGCTCATCAGCGAAAATATGGTTGTGCCCTTCGAGCCCGTCCCAGCCACCCTTCGCGAGCACCGTGCGGAGGTATTCCACGGACCGCCCGCGCATCGCATTGCCCGTGACCGACCTATTGCCACGGAACGGTAATTTCCCTTTACCTTGTCAGACATTAGACATTAATCCCATCGAACCCTATCGTCGGACGGGGGGCAAGGCCGAGCCTCCGCCAAGCCCTCTTTCAGGCATCCGGTACCTCTACGGCGAGAAAACCCTCCGCTAAGTCGCGGACCACTCGCAGATCACCACCAACAACCCAACGGCACCGACCTTCTCCTGCCCGCCGTTCCCGTGCGTAGCCACGGTCCCTCCGCACCGAGGCTCACCGACGTCAAAGTCGTCAAAAGCGTCAAAGTCGTCAAAAGCGTCCTCGCCCCTCAAAATCTACACCGACACAACCTTCCACCGCCTTCGACCACGGTGCCAGTCCCCTGTTCCCTCCCCCCCAGAGCCCTTCTCGACAAGCACTTTCTCCGCAAAGACGGCAAAAACAGTTATCATGGGCCCCGGCAGCCCACGCCGCTAACGTAGCAAAATCTCAGAGTTAAACAAAAGTTTTCCGAAACCTGAATCAATAATCATTGGGAGATTTTATTATAAGTCTTTTTGATAATACGTAGAATACCATTGTGATCGTTTGACTCACCTCTCTCCGGCTCCACGCGGAAGCCGAGAATTATATTGCTCAGAGATATTAGATTTTTTGAAAAGAGAGTTATGAGTGAATTTTTCGGAAAATAAATTTACCAGCGAGATACCATTCTCCAT
>SKLD01000267.1 GCA_007123395.1 Opitutales bacterium | reverse complement strand
TTGTCGAGGACAGCCCCGCGGCGGGGATCGCCACCGTCACCGTGCGTCTCAACGTCCCGGTGGGCGAGGGCGGCAAGCAGTTCCTGTCCCTCCGCGTGGATAAATCGCCTTAGCGCCATAGTAGCGTGAAGCTTCAGCGAGCGCCGCGCCGTTGAAAGGCACGGGCGGATGCCCGGTGGCTTCGGCGTAGCCGGGCGGCCTTGGCCCCCGGCCGGTGCGCGTCGGTCAACACGGAACGGGCCGGACCGTCCGGCGGGGCGGCAGCGCGCGGTGGGTTCGGGTCGGACGGCAAGCCATCCGACTACGTCGGCGGATGCCCGGTGGCTTCGGACGCGAATAAGAGAGGAAGCGGCGTCCCACCGCTTTTCGAGCCGCTTCCACAGTACTTCGGTCGCGTATGATTCTGTTGGTGAATGGTGGAGCTGATCGGGATCGAACCGACGGCCTCGTCATTGCGAACGACGCGCTCTTCCAACTGAGCTACAGCCCCGTTTTCTCCAAAGAAAGCGAAAGGACTAGGCGATCCCCCGCGTTCTCGTCAATGCGCAAGTTTGGCGTTTTTCCGAGCGCATGGGAAGATCCCGGCGCGGGATTTCCCTGCGGTCGCGCGCGGACCGGCTCAGACCCAACCGTTGATCATCACGTGGCGGTAAAGGCGTTTGAGTCCGTGGACTTTGAAGTTCCACCACAGGCGGGTTTCCTTGGTCGACTGGTAGAGCCATTCGTTGACGAGGTTACCCTCGAAATCGAATTCGAACATCATGCACCGGCCGTAGCGAGTGAGCAGCGGACAGCCGGAGGTTCCGTCGTAGGCGTGGGAGAGTTCGCGGTCGAGAGCGGCATCGAAGAGATTTCCGACAACCACCGGTGCCTGTTTGCGGATGGTGGCGGCGGTTTTCGGAGCGCCCGTGGCGGCGCAGTCACCCACGCCGAAGACATTCGCAAAACGTTTGTGCCGCAAGGTATGCCGGTCGACCTCGATCTGGCCTCCGATCCCTTCGGCGGTGAGCGGTCCCGCGCGGAGGGGCTCCGGCGTGCGGAAGCGGGGCATTGGGTGGAGAAGGTCGTAGTGTTGGCGAACCTCCTCTTTCGCCCCGGAGGAAGATTCCACCTCAAAGATCGCCGTCCGTGTGGAGACGTCAATGGCACGTAGATTCTGCCGGTAGTGATTGTGCAAACCGCGCTCCTCCATCATGGGCATGACAATTTCGTCGATGACGGGAACGACGGGAAATAGGGAAGCCTGCGGCGTGTGGAAGTGGACCTCCACCTTGTCCCGTTTCCCTTTTCTGCGCCAGAGGTCTTCAGAAAGCCATGAAATCTTTTGCGGAGCGCCGCCGCATTTCACGTATCCCGTCGGATAGGTGAAGACAGCCTCGCCCCCTTCGAAAGCCGTTGCCAGTTGGCGGAATTTCACCGCCGATTCCAAATCGTAGATGTTTGCCGCATAAGGAGTTTCCAGCGCGGCCTCGAAACCCTCGATCGAGCCCCGGTCCATTTCAACGCCGAGGCCGACGACGAGGTAATCATATTCCACCACCTCACCTCCACGGGTGACAACGCGGTTGCGTTCCGGTTCGAAGGCGGCGACGGCATCGCGGACCCAGCGCATGCCGGGTTGGTGGAGCGACTCTTGGTCGTAGAGCACGTCGTCCGGCTTGTAGACACCGGCGCCGACAAGCGTGTAACCCGGTTGGTAATGGTGGACGGTGCGCGGCTCGATGATCGTGACATCGGCTCCCGGCACTCCCCGGAGCAGGCGGGCCGCCACCGTCAGACCGCCGATGCTGCCTCCCGCGACGACGAACCGCACCTTGCGCAGAATTCCGGCTTCGCGCGAGGAGACGCGTAGACTACGACGGTAGGCATATCCGCCGACAGCGCCGACAGCTACGATCGTCCCGGCTCCAGCCCCGAAAATTTTGAGCGCCTTCCGGCGGGATAGTTTGTTTGCTTTGCCCTTGTTGTTCCTTCTCTCCTCTGGTCGGTCTTTCATGGTGCCAGCTTTCCACACTCTGATTTTGACCGCAAACACCATTACGTCTTCGTGAAGACAAGTGTAAGCGTGACTAATACCGTTGGGAAGATTTCACGCGGTTGTCCGCGGGCAAGTGGGCTTTGGCGGTTTAAGCCGGGATTCTGGGGCGGAGTGGTTTGGGGACGGCGCGCGCGGCAATGACACGCTCGCCGATGAGGCGCGCGGCGGTGCCGTCGTCAATGCGGTCGGTGTTCAGGATGAGATCGTAGAGGAGCGGATTATCGATGTTTTCGTCGAAATGGCTCTTAATGTAGCGCGCCCGCGCTTTGTCTTCAGCCTTAATTTCTCTGTGGGCTTTGTCGACGGAAATACCGCGCGTGTTCGCGACGTGTTCGGCCCGTTCCGAAGGAGTGCCAATGAGCCGGACATGGACCGAATAGGGCAGGTGGGCGGTGAGAATATTACCGCCGCGCCCAACGATAATGCAGTGGCCGATGTGGGCGAAGCGCAGCACCGTTCGGCAGGTGATGCGAAACAAATCCCAGTGCGGAGGGTGCCGGTGAAGCAAATCGTCGATGATACTGGACCACTCGCTGACTTGGTCCTCCGGCATGTGCTTCTCGAATTCCTTGGGGAGGTCGTGTTCTTCAAGGACCTTGGCGATGAGATCGCGGTCGAAGAGCGTCCAGTCCGCATCGGCTTCGCGGTCGTTCTCCTTGAGCCAGGCGGCGAGGGCGTCGGCGATGGCATGTCCTCGGCTTCCTTCCTCGCGGGACAGAGTGACACATGGATGCGGCGCCTCTTGGTGCGCCCATGGCTTGTGCAGATAACTCTTGATGTAAGCCCGGCAGTGCTCGAGACGGCTTTGCAATATTTGCATGGAGAACTCCTTTCGGAAGGCGGTGAATTTGGTGAAAAACTAAGTGTACTCTATCGCCTGCGGTCCTTTAAGCAATTGAAATCGGCGCAGCCTACTACTGCGATGCGTCAAGAAGGAACGCGAACAAGAGTGGAAGCGGCGTCCCGCCGCTTCTTGAGCCGCTGATAAAGTCGCAGGACGCCGCTTCCACAGTATTTTAGTCATATCTCAGGGTTGTTTTTATTGCGGGAATATCAGTAATCACAGCCTCAAAAATGCGTGGGCGCTGTTTTTCGGTGACTTGCCGTAGCGCGGTGGTAAGTATTTGCCTGATGAAGGACTTGCGCGCAGGTTTCGCCGCAGCGGACATTACCCCCGGACAGGATTGCCCCTTGGTGGGCTACGATTTCCGGTTCGGTGCCTTCGGCGGAAAAAACGACGGCGTGCTCGATCCCCTCAGCGCCCGTGTCGTGTGCCTGAAACCCGCCGGGTCCGATGCCCTCTTCATTTTCTCACTCGATCTCTGCGTGCTGCAGAGCGGACTTGCGCGGCGGTTGCGCCGAATTGTGGCGGACGCGGTGGACGGCGTGGCGGAACGGGTGTTCCTGTGTTGCACGCACACCCATTCAGGGCCGTTGCCGCGTGTGACCGGCGATGAGGCGGGAGATGCCGCGAAGCAACCGGCGACTCCGCAACTGGAGGCGGAGAGCGGAGCGCGCGAGGCGGAGCGTGCCTACACCGCCGCTTTGGAACGGACCCTGCAAAGGATCGCGCGGCAGGCGGCGGCGCTCGTCGAGCCGGTGGAGGCGCGCCATGTGGAGTTCGCCTGCGCCTTCGGCTACAACCGCCGGGTGCCGCAGGGGGAAGGCGTGCGGCTTTGCTGGAATGTGCATGAGTGCCCTGAGTTATCTCCCGGCCCGCACCCGGATCCCATCGTCTCCGCGCTCCTTCTTCGGCAGGCGTCCGGACGGAGCCTCCTGCTCTGGTCGGCGGGCGTGCATCCCGTCACCTTGGGCAAGACGAGCAACCGTGTGAGCGCGGATTGGCCCGGTGCGGCGGCGCGCTTTCTGCGGGAGTGGGTGCCGGGCTGCGAACCCTTGTATTTTCACGGCGCGGCGGGCGAGGTCCATCCTTGGCTGGCCACGCAGGACCGCGCGGAAGCCCTCGAGGTAGTAGGCCGCGCGGCGGCGGCACCGCTCGCGGCGGCCGTTCGGGCGGCGCGCGCGGGTGAGGGGGGCATCGCGCTCGCTCATGCGCCACTGCCCGGCTTCGCGGATGGGCCGGAAATTTCGGTTTTGCGGATTTCCGGTGTCGCGCTCGTCTTTCTGCCGCTGGAGTTCTTTGCATCGCTCGCCGCGCGGGTGCGCGCCGCTTTCACACAGCCGGTCTTCTTTGCCACCGTGAGCAACGGCTGGGAGGGTTATTGGCCCGACGAGGCGGCTTTTGCGCAGGGCGGCTATGAAGTGGAGGCGGCAAAGGCCCGCGGTCGCAACCCGCGTGACGGCGAGCATCTAGCGGATGCCGTGGCCTGTCTGCTGCGTGAGGCCGGCCATACATGAAACATCCATACGTAGTGATTTCCCATGACAAGAAACACGATTCCCCGAATGACCCGCAAACCCCCGGTCTACCCGGTGCGCGATCCCGCCGCGCTGGAGGCCGCTGCGAAACGCCTCGCCGAGGCGGACTGGACGCGTCTCGAAGGCGCGCCCGAGACTGAACGCGCCCTCGAGGCCTTCCACGGCGGCGGCCGCGCATGGTTTATCGCTTCCGGCACAGCTTCGCTCGAAGCCCTCCTTCTCGGACACGGCATCGGGCCGGGCGATGAAGTTATCTCCACGCCCTACACATGGGGTGCGACCATTTCCGCGATTCTCGCGGTGGGAGCGGTGCCGGTCTTCGCCGACATTGACCCGCAAAGCGG
>SKLD01000360.1 GCA_007123395.1 Opitutales bacterium | reverse complement strand
TCTTGAATACTCAAAACCCGCGCGCAAGCGTTCATAACTGCCCCACCCCCCAATGACGCTGAACTCGTGGCGGGCATCCTCCTCTATGGAAAACCGCACATCACGCACGCCCTCGCTCTCTGGTTCGATGGCATACTGCACATCACTGAAGACACCGAGCCGCGCAAGCCGGAAGCGCGCCTCCTCCAAGGCGACGCGGTCCAGCCAGTCGCCCTCCTCGAGATCGAGGAGAGACCGCGCATAGCGCTCGCGCGTCAACTCCAGACCGTCAAACGCCGCCTCGCCGAAGCGCGCGCGGGCACCGGGGTTCACAACAAGGCGCACATCCACCAAAGTCTCGCCGTCCACCTTGTCCACAATCTCAAAGCCGCTGCGCACCGTTGTGTCCGGATAACCCATGGAAAAGAAACGGTTGCGTGTCTCCGTCGCAAAATCGCGCTCCAAGTCAGCCGAAAAGACGATATCCTTTTCCCGCGTGGACACGATCGTCTCCGCCGCAAGACCGACATTCTCCACAGTCGCCGAAAGCCGCTCGCGCACATGCCGCACACGGTATCGAGGTCCCTCCGAAACCCGCAGCGCCAGACGTACTGCCCCGCTCTCCCCGTCGATATCGAGCGATATTACCTCCACCGAAGCCTCGCGGTATCCAAGCACCTGTAATCGCCGCACGAGATTATTCTGTCCCCGCGCCAGTCGGTCCGGTGAGTAAACGCGGAACGCCCTGCGGTCGATGAGGAACCCGGACGGATGGAAGAAACCGACAGCCTCCCGCCCGGGAACCACCGATAGCCCCTCGATCTCGACGGATTCAAAGTAGTGCAGCACGCCCCGTTCAATCTCGAACCTTACCGAACGCAGCGGCACATCCGGCAGCTCTTCGCTGCGCCGCCTCGCCCACGCGCTTTCACCCTCCACACCGTCTTCCGTGACAAAGCGCGCGCGAATCGTCGGGTCAAGATAACCTGCGCGCCGCAACTGCGCGTTGATGAGAAAAAAACCGTCTTCGACAAATCCCGGTGCAAATGTCTCAGCGTCCGGGTCGATGTCGATTTGGCGAAGAAAATTGCGCATTCGCAGGTTCTCGAAGAGACCGTGCCCGCGCACCTCCACCGTCTTCGCCGCCAAAGGTTCGGCAGCCAGCAGTAAAACGAGTATCCATGATAAAAGGACACCAAAACGTCTGCCGAAAACAGCGCGGACAGGAATCTCCGCTCTCCGCGCGCTTCTCATCGGCGGAACACCCTCCACTTGAAATCGATGCTGTAATTTTCGAACTCGTTGTATTCGCCGATCACGGAATAGCGGTCGCTGATGATATATTCAATACCGGTGGCCTCCGCGCCGAACTGCGACGCGGACTCACCGGTTCGGAAGCGGAGGTTCCCGCCCCCTTCCCCCGCGAAAATAAGTGAAAACAGGTCCTGACCGAAATACAGTGCGACTCTTCCCGAGCGCGAGCCGAGATCGCCATCTTGATCAGGCACCGCACCGGTGGCAAGGAGCATAAGAATCGCCTCCTGCCCGAGCGGAGGAACCGAGTTCAGTTCCAGCACAGGCCGCGCCGCTGTTCCTCGCAGCAACATGTTTACAGTGTACCCGAAAGTGTAGCCCGAACCCTGCGCGAAGAGCTGGAGCGTATGCGGTTGGTCCAGCGTGATGAATGCCTCCGCCGTGGTGAGATCGATCCGTCCGAAGGGAAAGAGAACGGCGGCGTTGGTGAGCCGGGCGTCGCCGATGGCAAGCGGTTCACCCAACGTCCCGCCGAGTTGAAAGTCCGCGCTCACCCGCCCGCGCAGGAGCGTGGACTGGATACGGAGAAAGTCCTCGCCGGTCAACGTCACCTCCAGCTCCCACTCGTCAAAGGGCGCCTGTCCCACACTGAAGTAGGGCGGGCGCGTCTCCACACCGGCCGCTCCCGGTCGCATAATGTCGCGGAAATCCTGCAGAAACAGGCTGTTGCGCATTGTCACCATACCCTCGATACGCGGCGCGGCATCGGCGGAGTCTTTGCCAATGCGCAGGTCCACATCAGCGCGAATAAGCATGTCGTCGCGGCGCACGAGATCGAGATTCGCTCCCTTGGCTTTGATGGAAAAGAGGGGATCGGGTAAAGTGGAAATGTCGGCCTCACCTGTGATCGTCACGGCGCGACCGTTCCAAAGCGCGCTCACGTCCCGGAACTTCAATACTGTTCCGTCGAGCGATACGTCGGCGTCTATATCCCGCAACGTGGAGCCGTCTTCAAAAGGTCTTAGGGACAAACCGCGCACGCTCGCTTCCCCGTGCATTTTCATGCCCGGCGAAAGCCGAAACCCGCCCGCGACACTCCCGCGCGGCTCAAAAATGTCGGGAAGAAGCCCGGCGAGAGCGGCAAACGGAAAGGCGTCGAGGTCCAACTCCCCGCGCAAGCGCCGCGTGAGAGCATCGAACTCTCCCGCGAGAGCAGCGTCCCATGCGATCCCCTCCACGCTGCCGGTCAGACGTGCCGGTTGGCGGACACCCGGCAGGACAAAGGCTGCCTCCTCAATGCGGGCCCGGTCGTCTTCCAGATCAACGCGCAGCCGCAAATCGCGCACGACAAAAGCCTCTTCCGTTTCCGGAGGCGTAAAGGCAATACGGCCTGCCGCCGCTTCGAAGCGGCCCTTCGGGGCGAGCAAGGTACCTCTAAGGCGCAAACGTAGGTCGGGCTCGTCGACTTCGGTCGCCGCATATGTGGCAAGAAGATCGGCCACCTCGGAGCGGCCGTCCACGCGCAAGAGAATATCGAGTTCCCGCTGCCTATCAAAATCCGCCGCAAAAGATCCATCGCGCCAATACAGGTCGAGCGGAAGCGACCCCTCGGCGCGGAACACCTCGTTTCCGCCACGGAAGACCGTCGCATCCTCCACATGCAGACCGGTACCACTCAGAGCGAAATACAGCCCGGTGCCGAACCGCTCGCCTCCGCGCACCCCCTCGGCGTCCAATGTACCCGTTCCCTCGATACGCCCGCTTGTGCCCGTCGTCGCGTCAAGGACCACTGACCGTCCGTATACTTCGGGCAGTTCGACATTCACCCACGCCGTGACCCACGCCGGATCGATGCTCTCCGCGCGAAACCCGTTGACCGTAAACCCCTCCGCAGCGAACCAACCGCTCTCGGAAGCGGCAAGTCCCCCGCCAAGGGTCTCCGAATACAAATCCGCCGCAAATGCGGACCAGTCGACCCGCCATGCGCTTTCGCCACCGATGACCGTCTCGACGACAAGGCCCGGCTCAGGCGCGACGTCGAAGACACGCTGCCCGGTGCCGTCCTCCGCGTAGAGCGCGCCCACCGCCGCACGAAAACGCCCCTCCTCCATCCTTATGTCCGCTTCCGCTGCGAGGCGGTGCGCCTCCCGGCGTAACTTTACGGCGGCGGCCAAGCGCGCGGCACCCTCGCCGCTCCACCGCAACTCCGCGTCGAACGGATGCATCGCGGGCACGGCAACGTCCGCTGACCGCACGCTCCCCTCGTGGACGGTGTCCGGCCACACCCCATCCGCCTTCGCGCCGCCCTCAATGCGCGCGGGCAACTCCGCGGCCCATGCGAAAAAGGGCTCCAAATCTTCACGCTCCAGCACGAACGATGCCTCCGCGCGATCCACCCGCGCTTCCGCGAAAACATAACCTCCCGATGCCTCGACACGCGTCCCCCGCGGCAAAATGAGATCCAACCGCTCCGCTTGGGCGCGCGAAGCGTCGACAAACCCGCGCAGGCTGATGTCGGCGGCCGCGTCTTCGCTTTCCCACCGGCCCGCAAGCGTCCCCGCCGCATCGATCCAGACACCGCCCTCCTCCGCAGGATCGAGCGATACATTTCCCTCGAATGCGGCGTCGAGGGGATGCAGCGGCAAACGCGAAAGATCCGCCACAACATCGATGATCACCGGCTCGGCCAACGAAAAATCCGCAAACCGGAAACGCGCCGGGGCCGAAAGATCGGCAAGTAGAAAAGGTAAATCGACAGACGCTGCCTCCACGCGCACCGACTCTAAATCGCCCGATGCCTCCGCCTCCCCGCTCCAGCGGATCCATTCACCGCTCTCCGGTTCGTGCCACTCCCCCTCGCCCGAACCGGCAAAGGTCCATGCGTCTGGCGCACTCCACGCCGCCTCAGCGTCAAGCACGCGAAGGCGCCAGTCGCGCACGTGCTGCCCGAGCGCTTCCGGTATGCGTTCGCCCCGCACGGTCAATTCCGCCTCGCCGGGAACCCAACCGCCCGCCTCCCACGCAACCGTGCCGTCAACGGCGAGCCCGTCGAGTTCCGCCCTGCCGCGCGCGTCCAGGCGGTCGGCCCGCGTCTCGACCGAGGCGTCGATGCTCCAAGGCCACGAATCGTCAAGAGAACGGGCACGAAGGGCGATACCCTCTTCCAGCAAAACCGCCTCGGCGGATAGTTTCACGAGGCCCGGAAGCGTCTTTTCACCGCCTTCCAGGTTGAAAACTCCGTCGCGCCAGGAAGCCTCCGCAATCGTCCACTCCATCGGCGCGGCACGAACCACCCCTCGTTTGGCAACTGCCACGGGCATCACACGCCGCACAGTTTCGAGAATGCCGCGGATCTCCCGCGCTAAATCCGGCAAATCAACCTCCGGGGACGGGTCGTCCGGTCGCTTCCGCTCCGCCGTATCCACGTCAAGCGACCAGTCCTCCAGCCACACGAGGGCCTCGCCGAGAACCGGGGGCGCGGGCGGTCGCCCCGTGTAGAGGGTCACCAGCCACGTCAGCGGCAGGGCCACGGCAATGCGATCCGCCTCGATGCGGTTGCCCTCGAACTCCCATGAGAGCCCCGACCACTCGATCGCACCGTAGCCGCGCACATTCGCTTCGCGCACCTCCACGCCCTCGCGCGCGAGAACGTGCCCGATCACGGCCGCCAGCCACCACGGATGCGTCAGCACCACGGCGAGCAACAGAACCAACGATCCGGCAAAGAGCCAGAGCGCGGCCCGCAAAAGCCGCCTCCCCCATGTCCGCTTTGTCCCGGAAGGCTTCATCGTCTACCATCAAAGGGAACACCAACGGCACCGCACGACAAGCGCACGATGCAATTGACACCGACGATGCTATCCGCGAGGCCGCTCTTTCAGGCGAAGACCCCCCGCATCCATCGGGCCTCGATAAACGCGGGCAGCAAGCGAGCGCGGAATAGACGGCTGTGTATGCCGGCAAATCTCAATCTCCGGTCTTCCGGCTTTCCGTGAGAAGCACCCGGATCGCCGCCCGCACTGCCGCGAGATGGGCGTCCACGCGCCTGCGCAGCGGAAGGGCCGAGGGCGTCTCGAGTGTGTAGGAGTTGAGGGGGCGCTTCTTGCAGTGGAAGATGGCCTCGGGCCAGCCCTCGGGCTCGTCCGGCTCGGGCGGATGGTATATCCAACCCGGCGCGCGCAGACGGTGCCCGTCCACCACCGGCCCCGGCTCGAGGGGAAGAAAAGTTTCCACCGCGCTGAGGATGGCAGCGCTCATCGATGGACCGCCCGAGGTATTGATTTCGTAGAGGTAGAAGCCTCGCGCCTCCCAGTCTTCGTGTAGAGAAATGTAGAGGTCGTAGGGCGACTCGCCGCATTCGATCCAATGCGCGTGCAGCCGTGTCTCCGGGGCCGTGAGCAAGCGGTAGTCGCGGTTGAGGTCGATACCTCCGGGATTTTCGCGCGTGCCCCGCGCCAGCCCGCCCGGGTTCAGCGCCGGAAAGATGTCCCACGCCACCCCCCGGTCGAACAACCCGCCCCGCAGGCCCTCCAGCACCGCAAGCGACCCCGCCGGCTCGTCCCCGTGTATCCCCGCCGAAAGATACACACGCGGGACTTCCGCACCCGACCCGTGGCCCGACCGCAGCAACACATAGGGTAGCGCATGGAAGTGCCCCGCCTCGTGCCACACAAATCCCGCTGCCTCCGCCGCCGCGCGCAGCGGACGGTAATAGCCAATCTCGGTAAAGTCCTGTGCTCTTGACAACCTCATCGCCTCATGCCCCGGCCACGTCTCAATAGACCGGCGGCGGCGTGTTGAGCACGCGCAGGAAGACGAAGACAAGCACGCCGGTGACGGACACGTAGATCCACACCGGATAGGTCCAGCGGGCGAGGCGCTTGTGGCTCTCCCAGCGCTTGGCGGCGGCGAAATAGAGGGTCGATAGCACCATCGGCAGAACGGCGACAGCAAGGACGATGTGCGTGATGAGAATGAAGAAATAGACCGGACGCAGCATCCCCTCGCGCAAGAACCGTGTGTCGCCGTGCAGCGAGTGGTGCAGCAGGTAACCGACGAGAAAGAGGGCTGACGCCACCGTCGCCGCGATCATCAGCATCCCGTGCGTGCGCTTCTGCCCGGCCTTGATCTTGATAATGGCGAGAATGACAAATGTCGCGCTCGCGGCGTTGAGGAAGGCATTCAGCGCGGGCAGAAAGGCAAAGGCCTCCGTATCTGCCGCCATCCCCTCAAAGCCGTAAATCAGCCAAAAGAGCCCCGCCACCGCGAGCACGCTCACCACTCCGATCCAAATCAACGCCATCCTTGGTTGCATGGCGGCAAGAAAATGCCCGCCCACCCGAAGGCCGCAAGCCGCAACCGCCCGCAGCCGCTGGATCGGGCGCGATCGCGAAGTTTCATCCCCGGACCCCGGCTACAGAAGACTGTCGGCGCGCGCTGTATCTGTCGCAACGCTATGGGGGAGTTCGACGGGACTCCGCGGGCGGGCGATAAATCAGCCCGCCTACTGTTGAAGCGCGAGAGTCTTAACAATTATCAACAAGGTAACTTTTATTTGCCAAAGGGGGCAGCTTGGGGTCGGCTGTGCGTGGTCCTTGCGGTCCTTGCCACGCGCTTTTTGCCACGCGCTTTTCAGTTGGCGCCGCCGAGGCGTTGGAGGCGGCGGTGGAGGTCGCGAAACTCGCTCTGGCTGAAGTCGTCGCCGATGCGGAGGTTGGCCCAAGGGCGGATTTCGTCGACGATGACACTGGTCTCATTGGTGATCATGAAGCCGAGGAGCTGGCCGCTCTTGGAGAAGACGATATCGCCGCGGCGCGGGGAGAACTCGCCGAAGAGACGGTTGACGAGCCGGGAATCCATGTCGACGTAGCGCTGCGAGCCCGCGCGCAGGCGGAAGCGTGATTCGCCGAAGAAGCCGCGTTCGTCGTTGATGAGGACGGCCTCGGGAAAGCGAAGAGGATCGTCGGCCAGTTGCATGACCTCGATGTCCGTGCCCTCGACAAATCTCCGTGGCACGGCGACGGCGACGACTCGCGGGTCGGCGCGCAGAAAGCTGACCTCGACGATTTCGAGGCGGTTGTCCCCGATACGCATGGTACCGCGGATATTCTGGATGCGGTCGAGGGTCTCCGCGCGGAAGGGCGAGCGCGATCCCTCGAAGACCGCGTAGATTTGCCCACCTTCCTCGACGAGAACCGTCTCCATCGTCTGCGACTGGTCGCGCGCGCCGAAGAGCGCGGGTGTCTGCCAGTCGAAGGTCAGGGGGATGCGGTTGTTCTGGAAGCGGTTGTAGATGACATTCATGGAGAGCGGTTGCGCGCGGCGCACCTCCTCCTGCACGGCGTCGGTCCGCTCGGCGAGCCGGGTGACACCTTCGCCGAGGCGCTCGGCGCGCTCCTGTGCCCGCTCCGTCTCGATGCGCGCGCGGTCGACCTCGGCGCGGGCGGCGACGAGGTTTTGCTCGAGCATGGCCCGCTCCGTCTCGGAGATGCGCAGGTCCGTGGCGACGCGCTCGCGGTCGCGCTCCAGCTCGCGGCGGATGTCTTCCAGCTCGCTGAGGGCTTCCTCGCGCTGGGCGAGTTCGCGCTGGCGTTGCTGGAGTTCCTCCTGCATGCGGCGGGCGCGCTCCTGCTGCTCGCGCAGGTCGGCGTCGAGCCGCTCGCGTTCCTCGCGGGTCTGCGCGAGCGAAGCCTCGGTCTGCGCCTTTTCGCGGGCGAGGCGCTCGCGCTCGGCGGCGAGCTGTTCGCGCTCGCGCGCGAGTTGCTCCCGCTCCTCCCGCGTGAGGTTCAGCTCCTGCGAGCGCTCTTCCAGTTCGCGGGCCGTCTCTTCGAGGTCGGACTGGCGGGACTCCAGCTCCTGCGCGAGGCGGCGGCGCTGCTCCGCTTCGCCCTCAAGGGAGAGCCGGAGCACTTCCACGAGATCGCGTTCGAGGCCGGACTCAGCCTCGGCTTCCTCGCGCGCGACCTCCTCGGGCGCGTCCGGCGGCTTGAACTCAACAAGCGCAAGGATGCTGATGAGGAGAAAATCGCAGATAATGAGGAGGAGCGACTTGTTCACGGTATTTCCGAGGTTGGCGGCGGCGAGCGGTTCAGCCCATGAAATTGCTCACATTGCGCCCGGACTTTCCGGCGCGGGCGGGGGCGGCACTGGTCTGGCCATTGCCGCTCAGGAGGATGAGTTGTCGGCGGTAGGGCCGCAGAAAAATCACCTTGAGGAGTGCAACGAAGATGATGCCGAAGAGCGTCGAGGCGTAGGCGGCCATAAGGCTCGCCTCGACGACGTTGAGCACCACAAGGATGAGCGCGGCGACGGTCCCGCCAAGGCCCACATAGAGGCCGAGGTCGAAGAGGTGCTCCTCGTTTTCGAGGAGGCGGATCTTCAGCTCGGGGTGCGCGCTCTGCTTTTTCACCTCGCGTATGCGGATCATGCAGAAGACAAAAATCGCCAACTGCGTGACAAAGAAGAGCAGGAGGATGAGGAGGGTGACCTGGTCGATCATATCGCTTTCGGATTCATGTGAGGGAAGAGAAACCGGCCCGACGACGCTCGCCAAGTCGATGCGCAGGACGGCTTCCCGGTTTTCTTGAAAGTGGAGCAACTCCGGCTCGACCGCAACCCATAGCAGGACCGCGACGATAAAGGCGACAGCCGCGTTGCTGGCGAGAAAGAGCGGATTGCGGTAGGAGGCGACGGGCCGCCGGTGCGACACCTCCGCCACCCGGCTGAAGAGGACCGCGAGCGCGAAACCGGACCCGAAAAAAGCCGCCAGTTTCGCGGCGAGAGCGGAACGCGGATTGCGCTGGGCAAAGCCTTGGAAAAATTCGCCGCCGCGCGTGATGTGCGCGGAAAGGCCGCTGAGCAACGGCGACGGCTCGTAGAGCGGCTTGTCGAAGGTAAGCAACTCGCGCACGGCCCCCTCCCCCAGCGTCAAGGCCAACCGCAGCGCGCGCCAGCCGTCTTCGCGCTGAAAGCGCAGGTATTCGACGAGCCCGGCGAGATCATCGGTGAGGAGCGCGGCGGCATAGAACTCGGGCAAGCGCGCGCCCCCCTCCTCTTGGTGCAGAAGCGCCGCCACGCGGTAAAAGGTGTCGGCGTCGGGGCAGTGGGCCACGAGTTCGGCGAGGGAGGCAAACGACATGCGCTTGCCGAGACTGAAGACACCGAGGAGAAAGCGCTCCAAATCCCGCGACGCCGACTCCGCCGCAAGCGATTCGCGCGTAATCTCCCGCAGGCGTCGGCTCACGGGCGCGGGAAAACGCCCGCTCTGCTCGAGGAGGGCGGCGGAGAGGATCGTCGCATCGAGCGGGTGCCCCGCCTCGGAGTAGGCGGGCAGAAAGCGCGCCCAGCCGGGCAGTTCCCGCGTACGGAGGAGATCGCGCACCAGCTCATTGCTCGAATGGGCGAGAAAGCCCGCCATTACCTCGCGGCGTTCGCGCGGGAGCAAAAACGGGATTAACTCCGCAGCCTCCTCCGGGTGGTAGCTCACAGAATCGAGAAATTGAATGAAATAGGGAGCCGGACCGCCGCTGATCGAATATGCCGGATTTCCGGCGCGCAGACGCGAGGCACGCTGCCGTTGCGCCTCCTCCATTCCGCGCGGCAAACTCTCGCCAACGAGTGCGGCGGGCCCCACCCGGCCCGCTGCCAGTAACTCGTCCACAAGATCTGTCGCCGTCGGCGTGCCGCGGGCCGCTTCCTCCAACACGAGCGGCGAAACCGCACGGAAGTGAACCGGCATCACCATGCCCAACCACGCGAGCAAAACCATCGCCCAGAGCAGAATAAACGCGTCAATGAAAAAACGAATCCGCATGGAAGCGCCCCATGAATCACATACCTGCCGCGACAGAAGCAACAGCGGAGCGCGCCGAAGCGTCGGTTTTCTGCTCGACAGAAATGACAGCCCCGCGAAAAACTCCGGTATTATCGATGATCTTGCGCATCACGCAGTTCGGTGAATCCATCCTCCGCGAAAAAGGGAGGGAGGTCGAATCCTTTGACGACGACCTCCATGCCTTGGCTCAAAATATGGTCGAAACGATGGAAGCCGCCGAAGGCGTGGGGCTCGCCGCCCAGCAAATCGGCCTGCCCTTGCGCCTCTTCGTCGTCGATGTGGGCATGTTGCCCGACGAAGAGCTGGACTACACCCTCGACGGCCGACGCCCGCCGATCGACCTCATTATGCCCATGGCCGTAGTAAACGCGCGCCTGCGTACGACCGGCGGAACGCCGCTCGTCGGCGAGGAAGGCTGCCTCTCCTTTCCCGGGATCCGCGGCGACGTGCCCCGCTCGCCCTCCGTCGTCATGGAATACCAAGACCTCGACGGCGCACCGCACACCCTCGAAGCGGGCGGATGGTTCGCCCGTGTGCTCCAACACGAATACGACCACACCATGGGCGTGCTCTTCATCGACCGGATGGAAACCCGCCAGATCCGCCTCCTCGAAGCAAAGATCAAGCGCCTCAAGCGGGCCAACCGTGGCCGCGGCGCGGATATTACCGTCTGATATCCGCCCCGCCCCTACACCGGACTTTTCAACCCACCGATAAAACCAGAAAACAGAACCGATCACATGAAAATCGAACAAGTTGCCGTGCAGCTCTTCACCCTGCGCGACCACCTCAAGACAGCCGAAGACTATGACGCCTCCCTGCGCAAAGTCGCCGAAATCGGCTACAAATCCGTCCAAGTCTCGGGACCGCGCCCCGTCTCCGAAAAGGAGATCGCGGACATGTGCGCCAAGCACGGCCTGATCATCAACTCCAGCCACGAGTCTTCGGACCTCATCCTTGAAGAACCGGAGAAAGCCGTCGCCAACCTCGACGCCCTCGGCTGCGAACACACCGCCTATCCGTTCCCGCGGGGCGTTGACTTTGCCAGCGAGGCCGCCGTCGACGCCTTCATCGAAAAGCTCAACGCCGCCGGCAAGATTCTCGCCGAGGCGGGCAAGACCCTCTCCTACCACAACCACAACCACGAGTTCCGGAAGATCGGCGGCGAAATCATCCTTGACCGCATCTACCGCAAGACCGACCCGCGCTACCTGCAGGGCGAGCCCGATACCTACTGGATCCAAATGGGCGGAGGCAACCCCGAGGCATGGTGCCGTAAACTCGACGGGCGCCTCCCCCTTCTCCACCTCAAGGATTTCAAAACAACCGAGGAGAACAAACCGACCTTCGCCGAAGTCGGCAACGGTGTCCTCGACTTCAAAGCCATCGTTGCCGCCGCCGAAGCCGGCGGCTGCCAGTGGTTCATCGTCGAGCAGGATGTCTGCCCCGGCGACCCCTTCGACTCTCTCGCGCAGAGCTTCCGCTACATCCGCGACAACCTCGTGAGCTGAGCCCGCTTTCCGCCGCCGCGCTCGCCGCGCGGCGGTCTCGGCGCGGGCGGCAAAACCCCGGCCGCCCGCGCCGCCCTTTTTTCTTCGCACCCGACCCCATGATACGCCGGACACGCCAACGCGATGCCGTCGTCCGCGCCCTCCGCAAAGCCGGGCGCCCGCTCACCCCCGAGGAAATCTTCCAAGCGGCACAGGCTGACTGCCCCGGCATCGGTCTGCGCACCGTCTATCGCCACATCCGCGAGCTGAGCGACGCCTTCCAACTCGTCGGCGTCGACTATCCCGGACAGCCCCGCCGCTACGAACCCGCCGCCGCCGGGCATCATGCCCACTTCATCTGCCGCCGCTGCCAACGCGTCTTCGACATCCCCGGCGACATCCCCGACATCCCCGTCACCCCTCCCCCCGGCTTCCGTCTTTCCGGACAGGAAACCGTCTTCTACGGCACCTGCGCCGACTGCGCCGACGAACATCCGTAAAACTTACGACCGCGTATAGCGGATCCCTCGCCGACAAGCCGGGCCACTTCGGCCAGCCAGCTTGAAATGCATGCATCGACCGCGTTGCTGCGGACGCTTGCCAGATGCGCTTATCAATCCCAACAAAAAACCCACGGCATGACAAACGCCGTGGGATTGGGAAAATGGAGCGAGCGAAGGGATTCGAACCCTCGACATCCACCTTGGCAAGGTGGTGCTCTACCAGCTGAGCTACGCTCGCGATGAAAAGAAAACACGGAACACAAGCCTTCAACGGAAGCCTGTCAACTGCGATTTTGAGGATTTTCAATACCCTGCCTTTGATCCACCATGATCGCAGGAACAAAGAGCAGGAAAACCCGCCGGTTGCGGCAATCGAACCAATGCCCCCCTCGGGATAAGCGCTCTGTCAATTTCTTATTTCTAACGTTAAAATATCGTCAATTATTTTATCGATGAGATGAAATTTAACTTTCTTTAACTCTGAGATAATTCTTTGCTTTGGCGCTTGCACGGGGATTGCGGGGCGGCAAGAAGCTTGTGGCATGGAAATGATTGCGTTCTCGAAATACCATGCGTTGGGCAACGACTATCTTGTTCTCGACCCGGCGGACTGCGCGGAACTCCCCTCCCCGCGGGACATCCGGTTGATCTGTCACCGCCACTACGGGTTGGGGTCGGACGGGATACTTTTCGGGCCGTTACATGGGGAAGAAGCGGCGGACTTCGGCCTGCGCATCCTTAATCCAGACGGGAGCGAAGCAGAGAAAAGCGGCAACGGCCTGCGCATCTTCGCGCGTTACCTACACGACATGGGCCGCGTCGGGGCAACGCCTTTCCGCGTGTCGACGCCGGGCGGTGTCGTCGGGTGCGTGGTCGATCCTGAGTCGGGCCAGATCACGGTGGAGATGGGGCCGGTGTCCTTCGCTGCGGACAAGATCCCGGTGTCGGGCAAGCTGCGGGAGGTTATCAACGAGACGCTCACGGCGGCAGGGCACGAGTTCACCTTTTGCGCGGCGACCATCGGCAACCCGCACTGCGTGCTACCCGTAAAGGAGTTGTCGGCCGAGCTCGCAACAACCTACGGCCCGCACATCGAACGGGACGCCCGCTTTCCCAACCGCACCAATGTGCAGTTTATGAAGGTGCTCGACCCTCGGAATATTCAAATCGAAATCTGGGAACGGGGCGCGGGGTACACCCTTGCCTCTGGCAGTTCCTCCAGTGCGGCGGGCGCAGTGGCGCGGAAGCTGGGCCTTGTCGAGGCCGACCTGACCGTGCATATGCCTGGAGGGCGGATCGGTCTACGCATTGCTGACGATTACTCCGTCATGATGTCGGGACCGGCCACCCCGGTCGGACCTATGCGGCTCCACCCTGAAGCCTTGAGCAATCCTGCGGTGGAATAGCCGCCGGTCCGCATTGCCAAGGACGGGAAAATCGCTTTCGTTCTACGCATGAAACTGGAAATCCGGTGCTTTTCCGCCTCCGCGACGGTGCTGCTTGCACTTGCCGCCGGGTGCGCCTCCACCGCGGACACCGTGCGCGAGGGATGGCGTGAATCGCCCACCGGATCGCTCCTGCGCGGCGACCTCGAGCCGGGAGGCTATTTCGCCGCCATGAAACGGGCGAATGAAGAGGCGAACCGCCGTGAGCAGTTCGAAGTGAACAAGCGCCCCGACCGCGTCTACAATACGCGCACGGGGCGCTACGAATACCTGCGCCCGGACGCGCCGCGGGTCTGGAACCCGGAAAGAGAGCGCTGGGAACACACTCCAGCGGATCGTCGCGAACGCTCGCCGGTTGATACCGACGTTTGAAGCTCCCTTATGGCACCCTCCCAGCCAGTGTAGGCGGGAACCTTGGGATGCCGAGCCCGCCGGAACGGACATGCGCTTGACGAAACTTGCACACGCGCTCCTCGGTGCCTCCCTGCGCCCCGGAGACACTGTCCTCGATGCCACGGCGGGGAACGGACACGACACTATGTTCCTCGCGCGACAGGTCGGACCTTCAGGTCGCGTCTACGCGATGGACATCCAAGAAGCGGCACTCACCTCCGCCCGCGCACGCCTCGCGGCAGAATCCTTGGATGCCCGCGTGACGTGGATCCCTGGCGACCATGCGCATCTTGCCGAACTCTTGCCGGAAAACACAAAGGGCCGCCTGCGGGCGGTCGTCTTCAATCTCGGCTACCTGCCCGGCGGCGACCGTTCCGTGACAACTCGCGCGGCGTCCACCTGCGCGGCACTCGAAAGCGTCCTCGCCCTGCTTGGCCCAGCCGGCTTGCTCAGCGTCACTTGCTACCGAGGCCATCCCGGCGGAGACACGGAATACCATGTGGTGCGCGAATGGTTTACCCGCCAAGGCGACCGGCTGGCCAACGTTCGCTGCCACACACCAGAAAAGCGGCGGGATCCGCCCGTCCTCCTCTTCGCGGAAACCGCAGCGAAAAAATGGCAGGCCCACTAGGACTCGAACCTAGACTGACGGAACCAAAATCCGAAGTGCTACCATTACACCATGGGCCTGTGTAATGCGCGCATCCAACAGGCTCCGCACACAGCCCGTCAAGCCCGCAAATGCACCGCCACGAAGGAATTTTTCCTGATTTTGCACAACGGGCAGCTCGATCTCGTCATTTGTCGGTATGTCCGTGAAAGGTTCTGAGTATTGGATCAGCTCGTCCGTCTTTTGACCGCGTTGCGGCTTGTCTTTGGTGCGGGATGCGTGGGAAAACGCTGTCGACCGTTTGCATGATGATGCCCCGCTTGACGAAACAGGAACGCTTCGCCCTCAGCTTGTGCGCGCTGATTTTCGCGCTCTCAGTCCTTGGTTACCTTGTTTTCGGCTGAGCCGCATGGCGGAGCCGAGTGAGTTCCGCTATACCGGTATTTGTCTCAAGCGGCGGCGGCGGGTGTCACTCCGCCGGATCTTCGACGGCCCGGTACCTCGCCCGAGAGCGGGCCACCGCGAGGTCAACATGGTCGAGCACGTCGATAGGTCGGCTCGGCAGAGGGCGCTTAAGCTTGGAAAGAACCCGCGCCCCTTCACCGTGCTCCAGCCAATCGCGCGTTCCCAGCACCCTACCCTCCGTGAGAAAACGCGCGCGCAGCTGCAGCAACTCGTGCGGCTGCAGCTCCCCGCCGTTCTTCACCGCTTCCAGCAGCGCCGCAGGGTCGATCCGCGCGCCCGTGCCGTCGCCCTTCGCGCCCGCTCCCTTTCCGAGCATCAGCAGTCGGTAGCACGCCAAAGCATCCGCCGTGTCCTTCGCCGCCGGAAAGCACCCCGCCAGCGCGCGGCAGAGGGTTTCATTCCCCGCCAGCGCTTCTGTGTAGCCGCACCAGCGGTAGTTCTCCGGCAGATCCGCAAAGCCCGCGCGCACCGCGTTCAAGTCGATGTAGGCCGCGATCAGGCCCACCAGCCACGGCGTGTCCTGCACAAGCACGCTGCCGAAGCGCTCCGCCCACAGTGTCCCCGCCGTCCCGTGGGCGAGATTGAACCAGCGCGTGTAGCGCTGCCGCAGGGTGCGCATGAACTCCGAGATGTCCCCCATACGACGGCGCAGCCGCTCACGCAGCGCCTCCGCCACCTCCGGCGGATCGTTGGCGAGCGCGTGCTTCAGCTCATCCGCGTTGAGCCCGCTCCACTGCGCCCGAGACGCACCGTAGAGCGCGCGGTAGCGTTGCACCAAAGTGGCGTCGTCGCACTGCCGTGCCGCCGGATCAATGCGCACGAGGATGTGGAAGTGCGTCTCCAGCACACAGTAGGTGATCACCTCCACCCCGCTGAACTCCGCCGCACGGTGCAGCGCCGCCACCCACACCTCCCGCTGAC
>SKLD01000537.1 GCA_007123395.1 Opitutales bacterium | reverse complement strand
CTGGCACTCTTTTTCCTCTTTGACATACCCAAAACGGACAAATGAACGGACAAATGGCAAGCCAATAATTTTTTATTTTTTCTTTTAAGTCTGATTTTCAATGACTTATATAGATATAGTGAATTGGTTTACACCCAGTAGGTCGGCGGTTCGAGTCCGTCGTCGCCCACCACTTTAAGATTCTGCTGCATAGGGACTTATGAGCCAAATGGGGAAGGCCGCTGAAATCGGGTGTTGTACCGGATTTGTTTTGAGCAGGCTGCGGCTGGAAAAAGCGGCAGCGGGCTGCCGCAGTCCAAGGTGCTTCGCACAGCCGCTGCTTACCGAAACACCGACTACCGAACACCGGCTCACCGGCTCCGCCGCGCGGTCCCGCGCGGCGCGGTGGATCGACGGATCCATCCGTGTCTCGAGGAACTTGCCCACTTTCGCCAGATCCACTGTCTTTCATGACTGCTTCCGGGAAAGATTTTCGGGTGCGGTGCCGCGGCGGAGTGATGTCGGGGTGCGCGCGAAGCGCTTCTTAAAAACCGCATTGAGATCGCTTTGCTTGGTGTAGCCCAAGCGCATGGCAATCTCACCGATAGACAGGTTGGACTCGACGACCATCTTGTAGGCGCGTTCCAAGCGCGCTTCCTGGATAAGGCTATGCACGCTTGTGCCGAGTGTCTTCAGCATGTCCCGCTCAAGAGTGCGGCGGGATACACCGAGGTCGGCGGCGAGTTTGGTGGCTGTCAGGCGCTTTCCCGTAAAGGCGCGAATACGTCGGAGGGCGCGTCCGGCGAGCGGATCCTCCACGGCGAAGTAATCCGTGGATTGCCGGAGGCTCAAAGAGACCGGAGGGATGGCCTCATGGCTCCCCTGCCCACCCAAGGTTTGCAGAAACCCCCTCTGCCGTTCCTCTGAAAAGGAGGCATCGGCGATGCCGAGAAAAGCGTAGTGCCGAAATCCCCGCTCGAGAAAGTGACGCGCCGCCATCGCTCCGCAGGCGTAGTCATCGGAATGCACCCAGCCAACTCCGGCGGGCGGGGGCACACCGGAGACATTCACGACCGGAATGCCCCTCGCACACAGCTTTTCCAGAAGGGAATGGTGCGCCGGATAAAACTGCCCGATGAGACCCGCCCACGGTCGACCGTAAGCCGGTTTCACTACCTTGGCCTCCAGCCTGTCCGCTTCGCAAATAAAGGGAGTCCAATCCATCTCCTGCCGTACAAAGCGGGCCGCGCCGCCCGCGATCATCCGGCCCCAGTGCTCGCGGGTGTTCAGGAAGAGGGGTAACTGCGGGGGACCGGGATCCTTCAAGGAAGCCTGCACTCGATTTCAGATGAACCCTCATCCATTGTCGAGTCTCCGCACGCTTGATGCGCAAGCCCGGAACAGGGCCAAGATTGCCACCCGGCCGCGGTGGACCGCCCCTTTCTGAAGGCGATCACCTCCGGCGAACGGGCCATTCGCCGTCAAAGTCCGCAATCCACCTTTGTCCATAAATCCGGTAAACTCATCCGCAAAATCGGATAGTTTTTCGCTGGCGGATCGGATATCGTGGACCCGAATCTTTGATCATTTCGATCTTCAATCACCCCACAGAAACCAAAACCAAAAATAATGATGAAAAGAACGCTTATACTCTCCTTCCTCGCCATGGGCGCGGCCTCGCTGGCTTCGGGGCAGGTGCTCATCTACCAATACGATTTTGACGCCAACGACGCCGAGGGCACCACCGTGAACGATGTCTCCGGATTCGGGACAGCGATTAACGGGACAATGCGGGTTAGCTCAACTGCGACCGATTTATTTGCCGACGCCATCCCTTCTCCCGACGGGGGTTTCTATGGCAATTTTACGGCAGACCGCAGCAACCTGATTTTTGGAAATTCCAAATATAACTCTGAAATCGCCGGTTCCGGTGGCTCGGGTGCTTTCACTGTAACCATGATGCTCCGCGATCTTCAAGTGACGACCGGGTCCCGAGATCCCCATGACCGCGCGTTTTTCGCTGAGTCCTTCAGCGGTGGGCAGGGCGGCTCCATGGGTTTGGGTCTGGGCAATGCAAATTCAAGCAACAATCCCTCCGAAACCCACTTGGCGCTGAGGCTCAACGGGAACGATTACACATTTGCCGACACGGTGGATTTGAGTAACGCCACCACAGGGGATAGCGATGGCTGGATCCTTTTGGCCATGACTTTCTCGGTGGCCGATGACACCGCCCGCGTTTACACGGGAAGAGAGTTCACAGATAACAGCTGGACGATTTCAGAGGTGGGATCCGTGACGGTCGCGGCCTCGACCTCGTTGACCTCAGCCGCGCGCGACATGATCTTTGGCGGTTTTCAACATGCCAACGTCAACCCGCTCGCCAACTACGATGATTTCCGCCTCTACGATGGCGTGCTCGATACCGATGCTTTGTCTGCCATCCCCGAGCCATCCACCTACGCGGCCCTCTTTGGCTTGCTCGCCATCGGTTTTGTGGCGTGGCGTCGCCGCCGACGGGCCTGAGGCTGATTTTCGTATCCCATAGCAGAATGGAGTAACTCAAGCGCGGTCCGCAAGGTCCGCGCTTTTCTGTGCCCGCCGCCGCGGTCTTGCCGCCGCGCTATGAGCGTATCGTATCGCGAGGGGATTCGGCAACAAAGCCGAGGGTTTGCCGTCAGGCTGTCCTGTGAAATCCGCTCGATTTTATGGACACAGCGCGCAGGCTCCGCCCACAAGGGCGCTCGGTTAAGCCACCTTTCGATTGGCTCCACGGCTCCGAAAGCGGGGATCAGTTACCGTCTTTGCCGCCGCCGAGGTTGACGGGGCAACGCTCACCTCCCATGCAGTGCATCCATGGAGGATGAACGACGGCGGGCCTTGCGTCACGGCAACCTGAAACGGTTTGTCGCCTTCCGCCTGTTTTTCAATGCACGCTATTACTATCCGGTCTTTACGCTGCTCTTTCTCGACTTCGGCCTGAGCCTCGAAGCCTTCGCTATCCTCAACATCGTCTGGGCGCTGACGATTGTCGTGGCTGAGGTACCGTCGGGTGCGCTCGCCGACGTCCTCGGCCGGCGCAACCTCGTTGTCATCGGAGCCGTCCTCATGATCGTGGAGATGGCAGTCCTTGCTTTCATGCCGATGGACGCCGGCCTGTGGACGGTCGCGCTTTTCACGCTCAACCGGATCTGCAGCGGCCTCGCCGAGGCCATGGTGAGCGGGGCGGACGAAGCCCTCGCCTACGACACGCTGAAAAAAGAAGGCTTGGAAACCTACTGGCCGGACGCCTTGGAACGCGCCGTGCGCTGGACCTCCGCCGCAATGGGAATCTCCATGCTCATCGGCGCGGCGCTCTACGACCCCGCCCTGCCCAACCGCGTCCTGGGATGGCTCGGCGTGCCGCTTGAGCTGAGCCGGGAAACGGCTATGCGCCTGCCCCTTTTTCTGAGTCTCCTCCACGCCTTTGCCGCACTCTACGCCGCATGGGGCATGCGCGAACCCGCGCGGGAAGACGTCCCGCGGGCTCCCGCCACACGCGTCGTGGGCACGGCCTTCCGCAACGTGGGCCGCGCAGCCCTCTGGACCTTCGACCACCGCTTTGTCCTCATCGTCATCATCGGAGGTGTTGCCCTCGACAGCGTGGCGCGCCAATACGTCATCATCCACGCGGAGTACCTGCGCCTCATCGATATACCGGTCGCCGCCTTCGGCATCATTGCGGCGTGCATGAATCTTCTCGGCATCTTCTTCGCGGCGGCGGCGAAGCAGATGGTGCGCCGTTTCACGCCATTTCAGAATCTCTTCATCCTCAGCACAATTCTGCTGTTTGGTCTCATCGGGGTGCGCTTCGCCATTCCGGTGTGGGGCGTTCTTTTCACCCCGTTTATCTTCGCCATGTTCACCCTCGTGGCCTTCCTGCAAAGCCACTACATCAACCGCGAGGTGCCGTCGGCGCAGCGGGCCACGGTCCTGAGCTTCAAAGGACTCGCCCTCAACCTCGCCCTTGCCGTGGCAAGCCTCTTCTATACGCTCCTTGTCGCCACCCTGCGGGCGGCGCAGGATCCGGCGCTCGACGAGGAGACCGCCCACACTGAAGTTTTCATGAAAGCGCTCGACTGGTTCCCCGGATATACCGTCGCTCTCGTCGCCGCCGTGTTGTTGCTCGGACGCCTCTGCATCCGCCGCCTGCATGTCTGTTTCCAGCGCGGATGAGACGCCGGTTCATCCGGGTGTGAGCGGCAGCTCACCGGACCAAAGGCGCTCGATGAAAGTTGCTTCGAGAAGAATCCACACGCCCTCGTCGGTCCGGCGCGGTTTCTCTTCACAACAGACAAGAATCAATTCCTGTACATGCGGGCGCTCCTTCCGGAACTCCGAAAGGTTGCGGGTCGTGTCGCTTCGGACACGGTGGGCACACTTGGCCTCAGCCGCGACTTCGGCATCACCGAGGACAAAGCCCACCTCGATTCCTGATGAAAGCCGCCGGCAGGAGAGCGGAGACCACATTTCGCTGTAACGGGTATGCACCGACAACTCGTGAAACACCCGGTTTTCAAAACCTTTGCCTCCTGCACGAGGTAATGTACCTCGTCGAGGAGTTGCGGGACTTTCTGATTGAGAATCCCAGAAATATGCGAACGCGAAAAAAACGGCAGCGGAAGTCACTCCCCGGGATGCTCAAGGGCGCAATACCCCGCCCGCGAGCGCGCCACCGCCAGATCCACGTTGTCGAGGAATTTGACGGGCCGACACGGCGGCGGACGCTTCAGCATGGCAAGGACACGCGCCCCTTCTCCCTCT
>SKLD01000061.1 GCA_007123395.1 Opitutales bacterium | reverse complement strand
TCGATCAGTTGCGCGATGGTCAGGCGAAACAGCCGCAGGTCGCCGGACTCGTGTCGGTAAACCGGCTGGTGCCCGACAAAGTAGGTCCACGTTTCTTCGTCGCGCCAGACGCTGACGTATTCGTTAATTGGGGTTGCCCCCGGTGGAATGAGTGGCAAGAGTAATTGGTTAATGGCACCTCCCGGTCGCTTGGGCAATCAAGCCCGTTTGCTTTTTTTTTCAGCCGGGAAGGTGTCATTTTTGTCTTCACACCGCAAGCGCGGACCCGCAGTGCTCAGGTAATCATAAAACGCTCAAGGAAAGGGCCTTCGGAAAATACCTGCGGCTTTTCGACAGGTGACGGATCAAGAGTCCTGAGTCTGCAGACGGGGACGGGCTTTGTTTTGCGCGCAATGCACGCGGATGTGTTGCGTCAGCGTCGCCTGAGCGGGAGTAATAGGACATCGCTTGTTTTTAAGAATTTCTGATTGTGCATTGACCGTGGCACGGCGGACGCTTCGTTTGGCTGGTTATGAAGATTGTTGTTTTGGACGCGGAGACGGTCCGCTTGGAGGAGGTCGAGTGGGAAGGTGTTTCCGTTCTCGGGGATTTGGTTTTGCACGATTTTACTCCAGACGAAACGGCTGTGATTGTGGAGCGTTGCGGTAGTGCGGAGATTGTTTTGACGAACAAGGTGCCGCTTTCGGCGGAGGTGATCGGCGCTCTGCCGGACCTGCGCATGATCGGCGTGCTTGCCACGGGATACAACGTGGTGGACGTGGGTGCGGCAAAAGAGCACGGTGTCGCGGTCTGCAACGTGCCTGGCTACAGCACGGATTCGGTAGCGCAGCACACGCTTGCCTTGATCCTGGAGCTGACGAATCACGTGGCGCGGCATCATGCCTCGGTCTACAACGGCGATTGGGTGAAGAGTCGGCACTTCTGCTATTGGAAGAGCGAGATTCGGGAACTGGCGGACATGACGGTCGGGCTTGTGGGATTCGGTGACATCGGCCGACGAGTGGGCTCGGTGGTCAGCGCGCTCGGTGCGCGTGTGATCGCGCACACGCGGACCCCGAAAGACGCACCCGACTGGCCGGGATTCGCATTTGTTGGTCGCGACGAGTTGCTTGCCGAGCCGGACATCGTTTCGCTGCACTGTCCCCTCACGCCGGAGACGGAGCGGATGATCGACGCCGATGCTCTCGGGAAGATGAAGCGCGGCGCCGTGCTCATCAACACGGCGCGCGGTCAGCTTGTCGACGAAGCCGCGCTCGCGGCGGCGCTGAACCGCGGTGTGATCTCCGGGGCGGGAATTGATGTTGTGTCAACCGAGCCGATGCGCGCGGACAATCCGCTGCTCGACGCACGCAATTGTATCATGACTCCCCACATTGCTTGGGCGGGACGGAGGGCGCGCAAACGTTTGCTTGAAATTACGGCACAGAATGTGCGTAGTTTTATTGAGGGCAGTCCGGTTAATCGTGTTGCCTGAAATCGCGTTATCATTCATGAAAGGATTCTCCCGGTGCGCCGCCTTGTTCGCGGTGATCGTTTGGACTGCGGTCATGACGGGCTGCGGCACGACTCCGGCGGCTCCGGCCTACGAAGAGGAGGGCAAACTGGAACTCGTGCGGGTGTTCCCGGTAGAGTCGGCCCGGCCGGTGGAGCCTTCCGGTTTGTGCCTTTATCAAGGCGTGCTTTACAGTGTGTCGGATAAATCGGACGGCACGGTCTACCGGATTTCTTTCGGCAACGGAACGGCTCGGATGGAGCCGCACATCCGCTTTGATCCGCCGCGGGGGGCCGGACCGATGGACTTCGAAGGGATCACGGTGGACGACGAGGGCAACTTCTACCTTGCATCGGAGACGCACGCGCGGATTCTCCGCGTCACGCCGGAGGGCGAGGCGCAGTGGCATTTCGGGAGTGTGTGGGAGGCGGGTCGCGCGGCCGGCATGTTCAAGGTGCCGAACGCCTATGTGGAGGGCATCACGATTATGGGCGACGGCAACTTTCTCCTTGCGGCGGAGCGGCAGCCGCGCGGTCTGATCGAGGTGGACGGACGCACGGGCGAGGTTGCTCAAGCGCAGGTGATGAATCAAACTCGCTTCAGCCGCCGGCTTTCAATCCTGCGCCGCCCGGACTGGACCGATCTCTACAACTACGACGGCGAAGTTTTCGCGCTCTTCCGCAATGCGAATATGGTCGTCCGCCTTGAGCGTGACGAGGAAGGGAACTTTTCAGAATCGGATGACGCATGGGGCTTCCGCCACGTGGAGGAGAGCGGCGAGTTCCGCTATGACGACTTGCGTTACGGCAAGGCCGAGGGGTTGGCGATCGACGAGCGGTATTTCTACATTATTCTTGATAACAACAGACGCCCCCGGGCGGTGGACCGCAGCGACAGACGGCCGCTGCTCTTTGTCTTCCGCAATCCGCTTCTGGCGGCGGCAGAGAATGTATCGGTGGCGGCGGGCGATCCTTCCGCGCGAGAAAGCGGCACGGCGGTCACCGCAAGTAGCCGATAAAGGCCCCGTCGTGCGCGTGGGTGACCTCGCGCATGAGGTTGGCGTATTTGCGCGCTGTGGTGTGGGGAAAGGCGGGCGTTGGAAAACCGAGCGCGTTGATGGAAACGGCGCGTTCGCCGTTGGGCATGCGCGGGTTGATGCGGTCGAGGCGGCGGAGGACGGCTTCCTCGTTACCGCCGAATTCATCGCCTACGACAAATATGGCGATGCGCTTGTCCGGGTCGCGGAAGCGGCGGATGGCTTCCTCAATGCCCGGTACGGGGTTGCTGCGGCTGTAGACGGGGTAGTTGTTGACCTCGTTGAAATAGCGGCGGCGCAACGCGGGCGAGTCTTCCAGCCAGCGTCCGCGGCTGCCGTCGATGATGTAGCGGCCATCGGCATCGAGAAACTGGATACCGCGGACTTCAGGGTAAGCCTGGAGGGTGGCGTCGAGCTTGCGCATGGCTTCGCGCCAGATGCCGGGGCGGCCGCGGCGGCCCCCGATATCGAAAATCGGCCGGCCCAGCTCGCGCATGCTGCCGGAGGTGTCGATGACGAAAACGAGGTAATTGCGGTCCATAGGGATACCGATGGGCACCTCTTCGAGATCTTCGCGCTCGGGGTCTGGCACGATCTCGCGCGGCGGTGTGTCGAGGGCGAGCTGAAGGGCGTCACGGCGTTCTCCGAGTTCCGCGAGAGCGGCGGCCTGCTGGGCTGAAGCGGTTTCGGTGCGGGTGATCTCGCTCTCCACGCGCTCGATTTCGGCATGGATTTCCGCGACGCGCCGACGCAGCGAGGCGACGGCTTCGCCGGTGTCTCGCCCCGCCGCTTCGGTCGACGCCAGCTCCGCGTTGAGGGCGCGGTAACGGGCCTCGATTTCCATGCGCATGCCCTCGATGACGCGGCTCTCCGCGCCCATCGAAATGACGAAGAGCAGCAGCACGGCCCCGAAACCGCAACAGATGCAGTCGAGGAAGGACAGGCTGAAGCTCTCGGTATCGCGGCGCGGACGTTTCATGGCAAAGTAGAGGGATCAATTGATACGCGGCCAGTCGGGCGCGGGGCAGATGAATGAACCGTTGGTGCGAATGGCGACGCGCCACCATTCGAGGGCGGCGTTGGGGTCGCCGTCGTTGGGGAAGAGGATGATGTTCACTGGAATGTTGGGCGGAAGGCGTGCCATGGCGTCGTTGAGCATCTGGCGGCGGGTGGGTTCGTCGACTTCGACTCCGGGCGGGGCGCGGCGGCCCTGCGTGGGCAGTCCGTCGATGACGAGGATGATGTTGTCGGGCAGCGGATCGAGGCGGGCGAGGGCGTCGAAGGCGTTTTCAAAGTTGGCGCCGCCCCGGGGTGTCCATGCTTCGATGCCGTCGGCTGCAGTTTGGACGGCCGCGCGGTCGTCGAGGCGTGCCCAGCCGCCGCGGTTCGCCGGGGCGAGGGGCTCGGCGGCGGTGCTGAAGACAAAGGTCTGGAAATACTCGGGTTGGCTGAGGTTGGCGAGGATCCAGCGGGTGGCGGCGACGGTGCGTTGCCACTTCGGGCCGTCGCGGCGGGCGGCGTCAGACCGGGCGGCGATCTGCATGCTTTCGGCAAGTGTGTCGGCGATCATGCCGCCGGAGCCTTCGACGAGGACGGCGGTGTGGCGGCCGTCGAGGCGGAACTCGGTGAAATATTGGCGCAGGGCTTCACCGGGCACAGGAAGGGGCGGAGGCTCTGGCTCGGGTTCGGGTTCGGGCAGCTCGGCCACGCGTTCTTCCAGCGTCGAGACAAGTGCGGCGGTAGCGGTGGACTCGTCTTCGAGGCGCTGCAGGGCTTCGAGGAGAGCGGCGAGGTCGGAGCGGCGCTGGCGCAGGCGGGAAGTCGCCGCAGCGCTCTCGTCTTCGAGGCGCTCCTGCTCGCCGCGGAGGTTGCCGAGACGCCCGGTAGCCCGCTCGACAGCGTCGCTCACGGCGCGGGTGGCGGCTTCGTACTCGGAAGCGGCGTCCGAGAGATGGGCGGCGCGCTGCCCGGTGGTGAGCACGAACAGCAGGATGACGGCCCCGAACCCGCAGCAAATGACGTCGAGGAAAGAAAGGCTGAAGGTCTGTATGGCTGTGCGGCGGCGACGGCGCATGGCGGCGGTCAGGCCGGAGCCATCCGGGTGAGGAGGAAGGCCTCTTCACCGATCTCCAGACGGTCTCCGGGCTTTAGGGGTTGGAGTGCGCGGGCGCTCCCGCCGTTCACGCGGATGCCCTCGGCGCGCAGCAGCTTGCCGTCGCGCACCGGAAGGAAGTGGGGCAGGGCGGGGTGGTCCAGCGGATGGAC
>SKLD01000120.1 GCA_007123395.1 Opitutales bacterium | reverse complement strand
GGAGCGAGAAGGAGGTCTCCAAATTGCGCCGGTTGACGGCGTTCAGCTCGACGGCAAGCGTGAGATCGGCGGCGGTCGTCTCGCCGCGCCCGAATCCCGTCATGGATTTCATTCGGCGGCTTCCTCCATCATCTTGGCTACTTGGCTGACGTCTTTATCGCCGCGTCCGGAAAGGTTGAGGCAGAGAATTTGATCGCTCCCCATCTCCGGCGCGCGCTTCGCGGCATAGGCAATGGCATGGGTCGACTCCAGCGCGGGTAGGATCCCCTCCGTTTCGCAGAGGAGGCGGAAGGCACCGAGGACGTCGTCGTCGCAGGCGTAACCGTATTCGATGCGCCCGGCGTCGCGGTAGTAGGCGTGCTCCGGCCCCACAGCGGCGTAGTCGAGACCGGCGGAGACGGAGTGCGTCAACTCGATCTGGCCGTCGTCGTTTTGCAGGATGTAGGTGCGGCAACCTTGGAGCACGCCCATCTTGCCGCCCTCGAAGCGCGCGGCGTGCTCGCCGCGGGAGATCCCGCGCCCGCCCGCCTCGACGCCGACCAGCCGCACCGACGGTTCGCCGAGAAACTCATGGAAGAAGCCGATGGCATTGCTGCCGCCGCCCACACAGGCCGCCATCTCGTCGGGCAGCCGACCCTCCAGCTCCAGAATCTGCTCCCGCGTCTCGCGCCCGATGACGCGGTGGAAGTCGCGCACCATCATGGGAAAGGGGTGGGCACCGAGGGCCGAGCCCAGAATGTAGTGGGTGTTCCGCGACGAAGCGACCCAGTCGCGCATGGCTTCGTTGACGGCGTCTTTGAGCGTCTTCTGACCCGACTCGACGCCGCGCACCTCGGCCCCGCAGAGGCGCATGCGGAAGACGTTAAGGGCCTGCCGCTGCATGTCGACCGCTCCCATGTAGATAACGCACTCCAGCCCGAACTTGGCACAGGCAGCCGCCGTCGCCACGCCGTGCTGGCCGGCGCCCGTCTCGGCGATAATCCGCTTCTTGCCGAGCCGCTTGGCGAGGAGGATTTGCCCGATGACGTTGTTGATCTTGTGCGCGCCGGTATGCAGCAGATCCTCGCGCTTGAGGTAAATCTTCGCCCCGCCGAGGCGCTCCGTCAGTTGCTCCGCGAAATACAGCTCGGTGGGCCGCCCGGCGTAGTGCCGTAAAAACCAGTCCAGCTCGCGCTGGTAATCCGGATCGTCCTTCGCCTCGCGGTAGGCCGCTTCGAGGTCGAGGAGCGTGGTCATGAGCGTCTCCGGCACGTAGCGACCCCCGTAGGGACCGAAGTGTCCGGAAGCGTCGGGCAATGTCGCGGTATCGGGCAATGTCTGAGTATTCATGGGCTTCGCTCGGATCCGGACGCGGCGGGCACGCGCGCCCCTTGCGCCAGATTGCATCAAAGGCGCCAAACCTCCGCGCCAAACGCGGCAATCGCAAACCAAAACGCCGCCTTGCCGCTCCCCGACGCGACGGAGGGGGCGGCCATGGCGGGCCGTGCGCCCCTTATCACGAAGAAATCAGTCCCCGGCGTTCCGCGCCACGCGGAACCCGCTGCCGTCCAAACGCTGCCATGCCTCCGAGGGCGCCGCCGGTCGCGTGGACAGGAGACTCCCGTGGGAGATGACAATCCATGCCCCGCCGCGTGTCCGCCGGTGGCTCACGCCATGCATGTCACCGCACCATTCGCGGACGTTGCCGCTCATGTCATAGAGACCCAACTCGTTCGGTTGTTTCATGCCCACCGGCCACGTGCCACGGGTCTCGCTCAGATCGCACGGCGCGCCGAGCGAGTTGTCCCTGAACCATCCGACCTCGTCCAGGATGTTGCTGCCGCTGTAAAGGTAGCCTTGGCTGTGGATTCCACCGCGTGCCGCGAACTCCCACTCCCGCTCGCTCGGGAGGCGGTAGCCGTCAGCCTCCGCATCGCGCGTGAGGGTATAGTTTTGGCCCGCGCGGAAAACTTCGTCTCCGAGCCAGTAGACCGGCGACCTCCCCGTCATCTCGCTCCATGCGTTACACCATTTCACGGTATCCCACCAGTTCACCGCCCGCACGGGATGATTGTCCGCGCAACCCGCGCCGATGTTGCCGATGTCGTAACCGTTGGCAGCGGCCCAATCGCGGACGACTTTCCACTTACCCCATGTAACTTCGTAGCGGCCAATATAGAAGGTCTGCACATTCAATTCGCCCAACCCCGAAAGGTCGGGCAACGTCCCGCCTTGGACGAGCACCATGTCTTCGGCGGGCGGGTCGACGGGCTCGGGAGGCGGATCTCTCTCGAAGGCCTCCACACCCACGCGGAAATAGACCGGTTGGGGCATACCCTCCAGTATAATTCGGCCTTCAGGCGAGAGCATATCCGGCGTCAACTCCATAGCTTCCCAGTTTTCCTTGTCCGTGCTGTGGTAGAGGAGCAGCTCGCCCTGTGCGCCATCCGCAGCGTCCTGCGGAAGCCCGTCCGCCGCAAACAGAGACAATCCGGCGACGATTTGGATTAGTCTTAGAATCTTCATGGTTCCGTGGGGTTTTGTTGGTTGCCGAAATCGCGAGGTTCTTCCATCGACGGCCAAGCCCAACATGGCACAAAGCCACCACGGACGAACATTCCAAGGTTAGAGGCTTCCGGCTACGCGGACAAGGAAAAAGGGGGAGGAATCGGCTTTCCGACGCATGCGCGGGGAGCCCCGGCGTTCACTTCGACCGTATCTCCCCCACGCAGCGGCGCAGGGCGCAGGCCGCACAACACCGATACCTCGTCATCGATTCCGGTCCTATCGGTGCGTCATCGACCAAGGAGGGAAAGAACGGGCGCCGGACATCAATCCACGCCCGACCCCTTTGTCGACGCGTTTGCCTCGTAAAGGTGAACATCGCGCTGCGGGAACGGGATCTCCACACCGTTCTCCTTGAAGAGATCCCAGATGCGGAAGAGCACGGCACTGCGCACGTTGGTGATGCCGTTGTAGGCGTCGGCGACCCAGATGCGCAGCTCAAAGTCGACGGAACTTTCGCCGAAGGCAAGGAGGAGGCAGTTCGGCGCGGGATCCTTGAGGACGCGCTTCTCCTCGGAGGCGGCACGAATGAGCAGCTCACGCACTTGATGCACATCCGACTTGTAGGAGACGCCGACAGGGATCTTGAGGCGCACCCTCTCGTCGGAATACGACCAATTGACGACCCGCTGCGTGATAAGGTCCTCGTTGGGAATGAGGTGCTCTTTCCCGTCGCGGGTCAGAACGGAGACGTGCCGGGCGCGCAGATTGTTGATCCATCCGTAGCTGTCCTCCACCTCGATGACATCGCCCGGCTTGATGGAGCGGTCGGCGAGAAGGATGAATCCGCAGACAAGATTCGAAACAACCTTCTGCAGGCCAAAGCCGAGTCCGAGGCCGAGGCCGCCGCCGAGGAACTTCAGCAGGGTGAGGTCGATTCCGATCACTTCGAAAGCAGCGAGGGCGGCGATAATGATGAGAACGATCCGCGCGATCTTGCCGAGGAGCACGCGCAGCGAAGGGCTCAGGCCGCTCACGCCCTCCAGTTTATCCTCGATGAAGCGTGCCAGCCCCATCCCCACATAGAGAGCGAAGGATAGAATCACCACACCTTTGAGTATGCCCGCGACGGAGAAACTTGCTTCGCCAAAATGAAACTCAATTCCCGAAAGAAACTCAAGAAGTTCACGCAACTCCGGTAAAAGGAGAATCGCCGTGCCAAGGTAGAGAGCCAACGCCACCGCACGCTCCCAGTAACGCTCCGGCACAAGCGCGGCGCCCCGTGCCACGGCCATCCAGAGAATAATGAGACCGGCGAAGCGTGCCACCAGCCAGAGGGCGTGTCCCATCGCGAAACCAATGCCGGCGACCACGCCAAGGACAAACGCCAGTGCGGCGAAAAAGGTCACCGAGCGCCGCCAGTCATCCCGCCCGCGCTGGCGGAAAAGGCGCGGCCCGACGAACACCCAGAAAACCCAAAGGACGAGGATCGTCGCGAGGATAAGGCTCCCCTCAAAAACCGTCGGATGCGCAAATACCGGACCCCAGTCCATCACTCCATAACGCCGCGCGCCGGATCCTTGTCAACCCCGCGGGCAGGCAGGGACACCACCGAATCCGGATTTCCCAACCGCCAAAATGGTGTTTCCAGAAATTTAACTGCAAAAGAAACGTAAATATCTAATCGCTTTACATTTGTAAATTGCCATGCAAAGAGACTTGTAAAAACCAAATGCGTGTGTGAACATTACATTAACTACCACCAGATAAAGAAGTCATGGCAAAACCGAAACCACTCATTCTCATTGTCGAAGACGACAAGCAAATCGCCCAGATGATCTCCGAGCAACTGGAAGCATCCGGCATGCTCACACAGGTATACCACCGCGCCCACAATGCCATTCGCTTTCTGAGCAACAACTTCGCCAACCTGCTTTTGCTCGACGTCAACCTCCCCGACCAGACGGGCTTTTCCCTCGTCGAAGACCTGCGCAAGGCCAACATCCGCGTCCCCATCATCTTTCTCACGGCCGACGATTCCGAGATCTACAAGGTGAAAGGTCTGGAAATGGGCGGCGACGATTACATTACCAAACCCTTCAGCTTTCCGGAACTCATCGCACGCATTCACGCCGTGCTCCGGCGCGCGGAAACCGCCTTCGACTATCACGTGACGAAGAACGCCACCATCACTCAGGACCCCTTCCGCTTCTGCGGAGCCACCGTGCATCCCATCCGCATGGAAGTGCAGTTTGACGACGGCGCGGTCGAAAAGATCGGGCGCAAGGAACTCGGCATCCTCACCTATCT
>SKLD01000274.1 GCA_007123395.1 Opitutales bacterium | reverse complement strand
TATATCATGTGACATCGCGGGTGATTCAGAAGCGGCGGTTGCTGTTGGAGGGTCAGCGGGAGGTGTGGGTGGCGGCGCTGCACCGTGCGGCGGAGTTCAGCGGCGTGGAGGTGATCACCTACTGTGTGCTGGAGACGCACTTCCACATTCTGGTGCGCATCGATCCGGCGGCGCGGTTGTGCGACGACGCCACCTTGGTGCAACGCTACCGCGCGCTCTACGGGACTTCGCGCGCGCAGTGGAGCGGGCTCAACGCGGACGAGCTGGCGCACGCGCTGGAGAAGGGCGATGCGGCGGCGGCGCTGCGGGAGCGGCTGCGCCGGCGCATGGGCGACATCTCGGAGTTCATGCGCACGTTGCGGCAGCGCTACACGCGCTGGTTCAATCTCGCGTACGGGACGGCGGGCACGCTGTGGGCGGAGCGCTTCGGCAGCGTGCTCGTGCAGGACACGCCGTGGCTGGTGGGCCTGATCGCGGCCTATATCGACCTGAACGCAGTGCGGGCGGGTCTGGCGGATCTGCCGGAGAACTACCGCTGGTGCGGCTACACGGAGGCGCTGGCGGGTAAGGAGTCCCTCTGCCGCGCGCTCTCCGCCTGCTTTCCGGCGGCGAAGGACCCGGGGGAAGCGCTTGCGCGCTACCGTCTGCTGATGTTCGGGAAGGGAGCAGGGGCGAAAGGCGACGGCACAGGCGGGCGGATCGATCCGGCGGCGCTCCTGGAAGCGGTGAAGAACGGCGGGGAGCTGCAGCCGCACGAATTGCTGCGGTTGCGTGCGCGCTTTCTCACGGAGGGCCGTGCGCTGGGAACACGGGACTGGCTGGAACACGGTGAAGGCGCAAGTGTCCTTGCCATGCTGAGGCGTCCGCCGCCGTGTCGCCCGGTCGAAGTGCTTGACAACGTGGATCTGGCGGTGGCGCGTTCACGGGCGGGGTATTGTGCCCTTGAGCATCCGGGGGAGTGAGCGGCGTTGACGCTTTCGTAGCCGTTCAGGGTAATTCCGACAAAGTAGAATTAATCAATTGATCCTTCAGATTGATGCCCGAGTGGGTTTGATATTGTCACAAAAGGAAAGACTCGACACGAGCGGGGAAAGTCCGCCCGAATCTGCCGTGGGGGTGGGCCCGGCGGCTCGCGTGTCTCCGGGTTTTCCAAGATTTCCATGAAGCATCGGTCTCATTTTTGTGTTGTGCGTTCCGGGTTTACCGGGCGCGTCGCGCGCTGCGCTGTGCCGGCGAATCGGCGCAGGAAGGAGGCACGCCGTGGCTGAGGGAAGGAAGCCGCGCCTTGCCGTGCTCGACTACGGTATGGGCAATCTGCGCAGTGTGGTGCGCGCGTGGGAGCATGCGGGGGCGGCGGTGTCGCTCGTGGATTCACCGGCTGCGGCGAAGGCGGCTGACGCGCTTGTGTTTCCGGGGCAGGGCGCGATTGTCGACGCCATGCGCCAGCTCAAGGCGACGGGTTTTGACCAGCTCATTCGCTCATGGGCGGAGGCGGACAAGCCGTTTTTCGGTATCTGCCTCGGTTTGCAGGCGCTCTTTGAACACTCGGAGGAGGGCGACACTGCCGCTCTGGGCATCCTGCCGGGGCGGGTGCGGCGGTTTGCCTTTCCGTCAGAGAGCGGCCTCAAGATTCCGCACATGGGCTGGAACGCAGTATCGTTTCCCGGCACGCCGGTGGAGGACCCGTTGCTCGCGGACATCGGTGCGTCGGGGGCGCAATTCTATTTCGTCCACAGCTACTACGCGGAACCCTTGGATGCTGCCGATATTCTCGGAAGCACAGACTACGGCGGGCTGGACTTTTGCAGTGCGGTGCGGCGCGGGCGGTGTGTCGCCACGCAGTTTCACCCCGAGAAGTCGCAGGCAGTGGGCTTGACCCTTTACCGCAATTTCCTTCAAACCCTTTGATTTCCGCGGCGTTCCCCTTCCGCTTGCAAAGAGGGGCGCGGATGTTGACGCTTTCATTTCACCACTGTTTATTCAGCATCAATGAGTTCTGTTTCCACACCCAGTCATGACGCCGACTCCGGGACGGAGAATGCGCGAGGCACGAATTCCCCGCAGGCCAAGATCGTTCTCGACGGCCGCGAACACGAGTATCCGGTCATCGTCGGCACGGAGGGTGAGCGCGCCATCGACACGCGCAAGTTCCGGTCGCAGACCGGATATATCACCTATGACGAGGGTTACGGAAACACCGGCTCCTGCCTCAGCGAGATTACCTTTATCGACGGGGAAAAGGGCATCCTCCGCCACCGCGGGTATCCAATTGAGCAGTTAGCCGAAAATTCCACGTTCATGGAGACGGCTTACCTCATCATCTACGGCGAGTTGCCGACGGAGGACGAGCTGACCAGTTTCCGCCTGAATGTGCGGGAAAACGCCAACCTGCACGAGGACATGCGGCATCATTTCCAAGGCTTTCCTTCGGATTCGAATCCCATGGCCGTGCTCAGCGCGATGCTCAATGCGGTGGGTTGCTATTATCCGCGCATGACGCGCAACAACCGCGAGGAGGAACTGGCGCGCTTTCAGGAGGCGGCGACACTCCTCATTTCCAAGGTGCGGACAATCGCGGCGACGACCTACCGGATGAGCCAGGGCCTGCCCGCCGTCTACCCCCGGCGCGACCTGCGCTACGTGGAGAATTTCCTCCACATGATGTTTTCCGATCCCTACGAGTTGTATGAGACTCCGCCGGAGGTCTTTCAGGCGCTCGACCTCTTCCTCTTGCTGCACGCGGACCACGAGCAGAACTGTTCGACGAGCACGGTGCGCATGGTTGCGAGTGGCGGGGCCAATCTTTTCGCCTCCGTCGCGGCGGGTGTGTGCGCTCTCTGGGGACCGCTCCACGGCGGGGCCAACGCCGCCGTCATCCGCATGCTCGAATCCATCCACCGCGACGGAGACGACGGCTCGCGCTTCATCAAGGATGCCAAAGAGGGCAAGGCCCGTCTCATGGGTTTCGGCCACCGGGTTTACAAGAATTACGATCCGCGCGCGAAGATCTTCGGGGAGGTGGCGGAGCGCATGCTCAAGGCGCTCGGGCGGGAAGATCCGCTCCTCGATATCGCGCGGCACCTCGAAGAAGCTGCCCTCAAAGACGATTACTTCGTCGAGCGCAAGCTCTACCCCAACGTTGATTTCTACAGCGGTATCGTCCTCAAGGCGATTGGCATCCCCGTGAACATGTTTACCGTTATGTTCGCCATCGGGCGCATGCCCGGTTGGATTGCCAACTGGAAGGAAATCGCCGAATCTTCCAAACGTATCCACCGCCCCCGCCAAATCTACACGGGCAAAAACACCCGCGACTACGTGCCTGTGGAAAAGCGCGGGTAGGACGGCGGCGGGCTTGACGGCGGAAGCGGTGGCGGCGAGAGTAGCCTCATGTCTCTGACGGTGCCGGCGCGGATCCCCACGGTTGATTCGAGTGTTACCTCTCTCTACAGCGGAGACCGGCTCGCGGCGTGTGAATTATTGCGCCGTTTTGAGACCGTGCCGCAACTTAAGAAGGCGGAGCTGATCGAAGAGATTGGGTTTATGGACTCTCCGGTTTCCTTCCGCCACGCCAAGCTCGACCCGTGTCGCGCGGGGCGTCGTGCGGGAATAAATGGTTTGGGGTTTGCCGTCAGCGCGCGGGGATTTCAGCTTGCGGGAGACAATGGCGTGAAGCGCGGGCGGATGCGCGGTGCGCTTTTCGAGATACGCTTATGACTTCGACGACAACCACCGTCCGGCAGGATTCTCTGGATGCTCAGGCGGAGCCTGTTTGGAGTTTTGAGAGTCTTTTGAAACAGGTGCTAGCGGTGGCGTTGATCTGGGGAACGGCGGGTCTCGGCTACGAGATGGCGCTTTGGCGCGATCACGCGCCTCTTGTCTGGCCGCCGGCCGGCTTCGCCATGCTCTTTCTCCTGCGCGGGGGCATGCGGATGGTGCCGGCGGTTTTCATCGGGATGGCGGCGGTGAAGTACCTGCAGGGCGAGCAGGCCGGCGGAGTGATTTTTTTCGGGCTCGCCTATACAGTGCCGCTCGCCGCCGCCGCCTTCATCCTCAAGCGTGTCCTTGCGCTCGAGAACGCACTGGAGCGCCTGCGGGATGTGATCGCTTTCGTCACCGTCGGCGTGATCGCGGCCGCGGCCTTCACCTCTCTCTTCAATACGATCACGCTCTCGCTTTACCAAGCGCACGCTGTTCCTCGGTTCATCGAGATGTGGTGGATCCTCTGGCTGAGCGACGGTCTTGGTATCCTCGTTGTTACGCCCATGTTCCTCGTATGGTTCGCGCGCACGCGGATCAACTGGCGCAACGCGCAGGCTTTCGAGGTACTGCTGTGGCTTGCGCTCTTAATCTTTCTCGGTGCAATGGTCTTTCGCTACTGGGCACCGACGGACACCCTGCGTTACCCGCTCGAACTGGCTATGTTTCCGCTCATGGCATGGGCTGCCGTGCGCTTCGGCCAGCGCGGGGCGACCGTGGGTGTGTTTCTTTCGGCCATGATGGCCGTGTGGGAGCTGCGCGACGTCATCGGTCCGGACCCGACGCGCACGATCACGCAGCCGCCCGGGTATGTCTGGGTCTTTGTCGGTGTGCTTTCCCTCACGGGTTTGTTTCTCGCGGCCGTCTTCACGGAAATCCGCAATCGCGAGGCGACAATCCGTCTGAACGAGGAGCGTCTGCGCGGGTTCATTGAGGCGATGCCGGACCTCGCGTTCGTCATCTCCGAGGCAGGCCGCTACCTCGATGTATTTGCCGCGAAGGTTAGCGGTTACTCCGAGCGGGCGACTTTGTTGCGGGGCAAGGAACTCGG
>SKLD01000432.1 GCA_007123395.1 Opitutales bacterium | reverse complement strand
TCGGACACATGCACTGTGAGCGGGCGCTCGGTTTGCAGCCTGAAGTAGTCGCGGATATGCACCCGCTGCCGGGCCGGATGCTGGCGCGCCCAGTCGATGAGATCAATCCGGGTGGCGGCGGTGAACGGGCGGTCGGGATTAGTCAAGGAAGCATTGCGCCAACGCGCCGCCACTTCGGGCCAGACCGGTGCCACTTCGGCATAGGCTTCATCAATGATATTCTCAAAGCGAGGCGTCACGAAATGGGTGTTGAGCAGGTCGGCAAAGCGGTTGATGAAGCGGGTGCGGAACTCCGGGCTGTCGAGCAGGCTGGTGAACAGCTCATGCCCAAAGGGCCGCGGATGCGTCCCCGTGGCAAGACCCCTGACGTAATTGGCCGTGCGCAAGGTGGAATCGAAGTCCTTCACAAAGAAACGCCAGCGCCCGTCGCCAAAGCCGTCGTTTTCCGCCTCGCGCGCCCGCCAGTAAACGATCTCCGGGGCGTAGTGGTCGTCGCCCGCGAATATCTTGAGCACAAGGTGATCAATGAAGGAACTGATACAAATCCACTCCGCCGCTTCCGCGTAAAGAGCGGGATCGGACATGTCGCTGTCGATGATAAAAGTCCGCATCGCCTCAAAATCAATCATGTCCTCCGGGATACCGCTGGAAAGAGTGTAGACGCGGTCGCTGAAGCTCACGGGAATCGGCTCGAACTCATGCCGGTAGGACATGTCGATGATGGTGACATTATCCGGATCGAGACCGTAATTGTATTCCAGGTAATACGGGTCGAAACGATCACGGAGGAAAGCCAGTCCCCAGTATTCCCCGTTGATGAACTGCTTTACCGGCTGAAGACGTCCGGCCACGCCCTCGTAAACGTCATGGAAGAGACGGCTGAAAGCGGTGTCATTGAAATTCGGGGTTCGCAGGATGAGACGCCGGTGCCGCGTATTGTCAGTATAGACGGCACTGGTCACAGTTTCTGTAAAGAACGGATAATCAAAAGCATCGTCATCCAGACCTGTGCTCCGCCCGTAAAGCCGGAGGCTCTTGAAAGGCTGTCTGCGCGAGCAGTTGCCCTGTATCCGGACACCCCCGGCCTGTTCGAGGAAGCGCTCCCCGCCCGCAAAAAACTCAATGTGCGCGGCACGCTCGGCCTCCCGCCCGCGGCGGTTGTAGTTGCCCCAGTTGCAGATGCGTCCGCCTGTCTCCGTGACATGATCGATCCCGGCGACGTAGATACCGTCGTAAAAATCGAAGAGGCCGTCCTCGTTCACACTCACGGAAACGATGGGCATTTCGTAATCGAAAGCACCGGTGGCAGAGACAAAATAGGTCGCCGTCGCCACCGGTCCGGCAGCACCGTCGCGGTAGGCGCGAGCCCGCACCACGGTCGCCTTCTTCACGCGTCTGAGAGGAAAATACGAGGGGCTGGAATCCGCCGTGCTCGATATGCGCGCGAGCTTGTCCGGCTCCCCGCTGCGGTCGGTCACCTGTATCGGACCCGTGTATACATCTGTGATGTAGGTGTTTTGCAGGAAAGGACCGCTTGGATAGGAATTCATGTAGTTGTATGTTGTGCCACCAAGATTGGCCGGGTCGGGCTCGGAACCGTCGAGCGTGTAGAGGACGGTGACCTCCGGGTCCGGGTGCGACAAGGTCAACTCGAAGGCAGCGTCATAAGCGCCTGCGGTATGGGAAAAACTCACTGCGTCGAGAAGCGAAGCGAACGGAGGCGACGTGTTGGCACCACCGGGCGTGGGCTCGTAGAAGAAGGCCCATGTCTCTGGCTCGTCCTGCCTGCGCCCATAGGACACATCGCGGGGCACCGGCACCGGTTCAACAAAATCCGCCACCGAACCGTCCGGGCGCGTGAGAAGCAGTTCCTCCCCCGCCGCCGCGATGCGGAAATTCGTGTGCGCATGGAAGGGGCCGTCCGCCAGACCGTAATAGGCCTCGAGGTAGCGTTCCACCCCTGCCTGCTCCTCCAGGGAAAGGCCCCGGTTAAAGACGAGCACCTCGGCAATCTCACCGCCGAACGGGCGCGAGTCGTCATGCGAACTGCCCACAGGCACCCGCTCATAATCAGCGAGCAACGTGCGCCCGACACTGCCCGTGGCTTCGATAAGCAAATCGCCGTCGCGCGTGAGGCGGGCCCGCTCTCCCGCCGCATCCATGACTGCGCCGACGCGATGCCATTCGTTCTGTGTCAGGGCGGCCGGGGCAGTGACGTCGATTTCGGGCGGAAGGCGCAGGCGGAATCCGCCGCCCGTGTCGCTGACTTCGATCACCGCGCTGCCTGCGTTGGTGCGGTTTGTGCCGCGGTAGCCGCCGAAAAAACCGGACCGCGCGCCGCCCGTCCACCGCGCCACGGAAAGAAAGGTGAAATCCGTAAAATCGCCCATGCCCGCGAAGCCGTCGGTGGGCAGGAAATACTGCTGCGTCGCTGAACGATTGAAACGCAGGGCAGGACGCCCGTTGAGCCCGTCCGCGACATAGGTCGGCCGCCGCGCGACGTTCGGTTGCGTCGCGTTATTGCCCCGCCCACTCGTGTCCGGCCATATGGCTATGGGCGCGCCATTTTCCGCGTCCAAATCGGCAGCACGCAGGCGCAGCACCAGACCATCGACCGCTTCCGGCGCAAGCGGCTCCGCCCCAACGTCCGACTCCGCTCCGCCGCGATCTTTTCCCGACGCCCAGACGAGCAGGAACTCACCGGGTGCAACCACCGTGCCTTCGGGGAAAATCCACTTGAACGGATCATCCGCGTTGTCGGAGAGGCCCCACCCTTCGAGGGACACCGGGGCATCGCCGAAATTGTGCAATTCAATCCAGTCTTCGTAATCGCCGTCTTCGTCCGCAAGCGTCACGCCGTTGGAAGCCATGAACTCGTTGATCCGCACGGTCGCCGAGGCATAACCCGCAGGGAGGGTCAAGGCGAAGACAAGGAATAAAAGGATACGGTGGGGTATACGCTGAAGGAACCTCATTGCGGAAAAAGTCGCACACGTGGCGCGGAAAAACAACCCGATTCGCGCAGCGCGCGCGGTTCTCCTCCCGAAAACCGCCTCGGCGAAGGCCCGACGCGGAAGACCGCAGCCGGTCACCTTACAGCCGCAGTCGCTCGAACAGGCGGAAGAGCAGGACAAAAAGCACCGCCAGAACGATGATGACCAGCCAGTGGTTGAGATGGACAACATCGGGCAGCGTTACGTTTCCTAGATCGCCCCATGTGAGGACACTGGCCTTCAATACCGGGTAGAAGGCATTGTAGAGCGAAGCACCGGCCAGCATTCCGGCAATACCGAAAGCCGCGTGCCAGCGTCCCTCCCCAAGCGCCCCTAAGGAGGTGCCCGGACAGAGACCGAAAAGACCCCAGCCGATCCCGAAAAGCAGGCCTCCGACGATGTTCGCTCCAAGGATGGTCTGTTTGATGCTCATCGATACCATCCCAAGATCATGCAAAAGGTAAAGACCAATCATTCCCGTGAGAATGGCGGAGAGCATGAATTTGAAGATGGTCATGTCGATGAGGCGCAGTGCCCCCAGTTGCTTCTCGTAGCGCAGCACCCTTCCCTTTTGAAGGAGGAAGCCGAAGGCAAGGCCAGTGATAAGACCCATGATCAGTAATTTCATGACCGTTTTCCTCCGTAGATGAGGTTTGCGACGACAAGGCCCCCGGCGAAAAAACACACCAGCGAAACAAATCCGCTGAGCGAGAGCTGCATCAGGCCGCTGAGACCGTGCCCGCTGGGACAGCCGTCAGCCAAGCGCGCGCCAAACATGGCGAAGGCACCACCGACGAAGGCGACGGCCCCGCGTTTCCACACACTGCCACCAAACCGAGCGGCCCACATCGGCGGAACGCCCTCCGACTTGAATGAACGGTCGCTCCAAGCGCCGAGCGCTGCGCCGGCAAGGAGTCCGACAAGAAGCATGATCTGCCAGTCGACACGCAGGCCCACAGACTGGTAGTATTCACTCTGCGCGACACGCTCCGGCGCAACAATCTGTTCAACGGCTCCCGCCGCACGCACAAAACTCGTCGATGCACCCAGAAATTGTCCGGTGATGGCCACTGACAAAATCGCCACGATGCCAACCATCGCTCCGGCAAGGTAGGGGTTCCATCCGTCTCCAATGGATAACTTCATAAACTGCCTTTCATTACTGTTTTACAATGAACCGATGAACCGGCGGCAGTTCTGCCCTCTCACAGCCGACTCTGACCACTGGAAACATTCAACACCGCCGCCCGCGCATCTATCAAGTGATGATCGAAAGCTGTGTCGCCAGCGTCAACACGTCCCGCTGAAGCATGCGGTTTTGTAAGACGGGCGAATCCTTGCCATTACTAATGCTTTACAGCGCGCACCGGAGCGCAGCGCTACAACTTCCCGTCGTACGCCAAGCCCGGCACCGCCATTCCTTCCGCCCCGGCGAGTGCCCGCTGATTGTTGTCGAATGCAAAAGAACTCCGCCGCTGTCGGCGCGAGCGTCGCCACCGGCTTGCCGCGCCGCCCCGGACGCCGGAAGCGCCCGACCTTTCCGCAACGCCCTTCCATCCACGGTGCCTCGCTGAAGCTACCTTGTCGGAATGACCCTCGCGACTTCAAAAGCGGCAGCGGAAGTCACTCACCGGGATGCTCAAGGGCACAATACCCCGCCCGTGAACGCGCCACCGCCAGATCCACGTTGTCGAGGAATTCGACGGGTCGGCACGGCGGCGGGCGCTTCAACTTGGCAAGAATCCCCGCGCCTTCTCCCTCTTCCAGCCAATCGCGCGTTCCCAGCGCCCGGCCCTCCGTCAGAAACCGCGCGCGCAACCGCAACAGCTCGTGCGGCT
>SKLD01000501.1 GCA_007123395.1 Opitutales bacterium | reverse complement strand
TGGCTGGTGGGGCTGATCGCGGCCTACATCGACTTGAACGCGGTGCGGGCGGGTCTGGCGGATCTGCCGGAGAACTACCGCTGGTGCGGCTACACGGAGGCGCTGGCGGGGAACGAAACTCTCTGCCGTGCGCTGGCCGCGTGCTTTCCGGCGGCGAAGGACCCGGCGGAAGCCCTCGCGTGCTACCGTTTACTGATGCTCGGGAAGGGAGCGGGGGCGAAGGGCGACGGCACGGGCGGGCGGATCGACCCCGCGGCGCTGCTGGAGGCGGTGAAGAACGGCGGGGAGCTGCAGCCGCATGAGTTGTTGCGGTTGCGAGCGCGGTTTCTGACGGAGGGACGTGCGCTGGGAACGCGCGATTGGCTGGAAGATGGTGAAGGCGCGCGTGTCCTTGCGAAGCTGAAGCGACCGCCGCCGTGCCGGCCCGTCGAATTCCTCGACAACGTGGATCTGGCGGTGGCGCGTTCACGGGCGGGGTATTGCGCCCTTGAGCATCCCGGGAGTGACCGGCGTTGACGCTTTCGCAGCCGTTCAGGGTAATTCCGACAAAGTAGAATTCATCAACAACCAATGTCCCTTCACCTGCAATCTTTCGCCATCAGTGACATGGGCGGGATCCCGTTTCGCTATTGTCGGCGGGGTGTGCGGCGTGCGTTGCGGATGGCGGGACGGCGGACACTGCATGGGCAGCCTTTCACTCCTCTCCGATGACTTTCTCGGTTTCGGGGTCGAAGAAGTGGACGGCGCGGAGGTCGAAGAGCAGATCGATGTCTTGGTCGAACTCGTAGCGGCCTTTGGAGTCAACTTTGGCGACGAAGGAATGGGCGGCGGAGGCGAGGTAGAGGAAAGTCTCGGCCCCTACGGGCTCGGAGACTTCGACGTGGGCCCTTGCCTTGGCGGAGACTTCGCGCACCTCGTCGGAAGCGACGGCGGCGTCGGCGATATTCTCGGGGCGGATACCGAAGACGACATTGCGGCCGCGGTAGGTGGCGAGGTTCTGGCGCAGGCGCGGTGAGAGCGTGACCCGCATGCGCGGCCGCCCGGAGGAGCCCTCGTTTTCGGTGAAGACGAGGTTGCCGCTATCTTCCATGAGTTCGCCGTGGATGAAGTTCATGGGCGGGCTGCCGATGAAACCCGCGACGAACATGTTGTGCGGGTTGTTGTAGAGCTCGAGCGGTTCGGCGACCTGCATGATTTCGCCGTCTTTCATGACGCAGATGCGGTCGCCCATCGTCATGGCCTCGATCTGGTCGTGGGTGACGTAGATCATGGTGGCGTTGAGGCGGTTGTGGAGGCGGCTGATTTCCGTGCGCATGGAGACGCGCATTTTGGCGTCGAGATTGGAGAGGGGCTCGTCGAAGAGGAAGACCTTGGGGTCGCGCACGATGGCCCGCCCTACGGCGACACGCTGGCGCTGGCCGCCGGAGAGCGCCTTGGGTTTGCGGTCGAGGTAGTCGGTGATGCCGAGGATTTCGGCGGCGTTTTGCACGCGTTTGGCGATCTCGGCCTTGGGGACGCGCTTGAGCTTCAGGCCGAAGGCCATGTTCTCGTAAACCGTCATGTGCGGGTAGAGGGCGTAGTTCTGGAAGACCATGGCAATGTCGCGGTCCTTCGGCGGGACATTGTTGACGACGCGCTCGCCGATGAGGCACTCGCCGCCGGTGATGTCCTCAAGGCCAGCGACCATGCGCAGGGTCGTCGACTTGCCGCAGCCGGAGGGGCCAACGAGAACCATGAACTCCTTGTCGCGGATTTCGAGGTTGATGGACTTTACGGCGTGGAAGGCGCCGGTCTTTCCCGAGGGCGGGTAGACCTTGTCGAGGTTCTTGAGCGAAACTTGTGCCATGACTTGTGTATAACCGCTGCACTTTGCGCAGAAAACCGTGAATTGCGGATTTTGTTTGCCGATTTGCGACAAGTAGGGACACTCTCGGTATATGGTGAGGCGGCGGCGTGCGGTGGTCATTCTCTCTCCCCGGAACCTTCGGCGGCTGGCGGCGGGGTTGGCCCCGTGGGTTGCCCGCGGGTGGGAGTTTGTGCCCGTGCCGATGGACCAGCCGACCGGATCGGTTCTGCGCATAATCAGCGGGCAGAAGGCGGACGGGGTGCTGGTGGAGTTCGACATCGACTTGGTGGAGAGTGTCTTTGCCTTCGGGAAGCCCACGGTCGTGCTCTTCGCCGACCTTATTGTGGACGGCGCGGTGTGCGTGAACGTCGACGACTATGCGGTGGGAAGGCGGGCGGCGCAGCATCTGCTTGAGCGCGGGTTGCGCCGGTTCGCCTATTGCGGGCGGACGACCCTGCACGCACCGGAGCGGATGCGCGGCTACCGCGATACCCTGCGCGAGGCGGGGCACACCGTTGCGGTTTTCGAGGAAGCGGCGGGCGCGGGAGCGTCGGGGCCTGTTTGGCAGGAACCGGGCGAGCGCATGCAGAGGTGGTTGCTTGGGCTCGCAGCGCCGTGCGGCGTTTTTGCCGCGCACGATTCGCTGGGGCGGACGCTGGCGGAAGGAGCGGCGCGCATCGGCAGGCGGATTCCGGATGATCTCGCCATTCTCTCGGCGAGCGACGACCCGCTGGTCTGCGAGTTGGCGGACCCGCCGTTGAGCTGCGTGGCCTTGCCGTGGGAGCGCATCGCGGACGCGGCGGCGGGCTGGCTCGACCGGCTTGTGAACGGCGAAGCGGCACCGGACGATCCCGTGCGCGTCGAGCCGGACGCGGTCGTGACACGTGCCTCCACCGAGGTCATTGCCGTGAGTGATCCTCTTGTGTCGCGTGCCCTGCGCCATGCCCGCGACAACCTACGCACCCTTGCGAGCGTGGATGAGTGGGTGCGGGCGCTCGGGACGAACCGGCGGCAGCTCGAGCGCGCCTTCCGCGCGGCGACGGGTGAGTCGCCCTACAGCGCCCTCATCCGTCTGCGCGTTCTCCGCGCGCGCGACTGTCTGCTGCAAACGGACGCCGGGCTAACGGAGATTTCAGAGCAGTGCGGTTTTTCCCGTCCGGAAAAGTTGAGCCACCATTTCCGCCGCGTTATGGGCGAGCCACCCTCCAAAATCCGCCGCCGCGGATGAGGCTGATCCCTTTCTGCCGTAATCGCTGTTGCGGGGGTCGGCAACCGAAAGGCGGTTGAGCCTCAGCGGCCGTAGAGCCAGGCGAGTTCGCGGAGGTAGGGCGCGGAATCGCGCTGCCAGCGGAAGGCCTCCGCCTCCATGCGCCACGTCCAGTTGCCGACGGCGGTGCCGGGAAGGTTCATGCGGGCACGGGCGTCGAGGGACATCAGGTCTTGCATTGGCACGATGGCGATGCGCGAGACGCTGCGGTAGGCGCACCGCAGGAAATCCCATGCGACGTCTTCTCCGTTGACGCGGAGGTAGCGGCGGACTTGGTCGCGGATGTCCTCGCCGACAGACTCGTACCAGCCGAGGGTGGTGTTATTGTCGTGGGTGCCCGGATACACAACGCTGTTTTGGTCGTGGTTGTGCGGCAGGTATTCGTTGTCACTCTCGCCGCTGAAGGCGAACTGCAGGATATTCATGCCGGGAAGCCCGGTGGCCTCGCGGAAGGCGCGCACCTCGGGGCCGATTTCGCCGAGATCCTCGGCGATGAGGCGGGCGTCGGGGAAGGCTTCTTTCACGGTCTCAAAGAAGGGCAGGCCCGGGCCTTTGCGCCATTTGCCCAGCTTGGCGGTGGTTGCCCCGGCAGGGACTTCCCAGTAGTCGTAGAATCCGCGGAAGTGATCGAGGCGAACGACATCGAAAAAGCGCAGATTCGCGCGCAGACGGTCGAGCCACCATGCGTAACCGGTGTCGGCGAGGACGCTCCAGTTGTAAAGCGGATTGCCCCAAAGTTGGCCCTCCTCGGAAAAGTAGTCGGGCGGGACGCCCGCGACGACGCTCGGGCGGCGTTTCTCGTCGAGTTTGAAAAGTTCCGGGGAGGCCCAAACATCGGCGCTGTCGAGCGCAACGAAAATGGGTGCGTCGCCGATGATTTCCACGCCGTTGCGCGCGGCATAGTCGCGCAGCAGAGCCCATTGCCCGAAGACGAGGTACTGTGTGAAGGCGTGGAAGCCGATGTCCTCGCCGAGTTCCTTGCGCAGATTCGAGCGTAGAAAGGAAGCATGGTCGCGAAGCGGTTCCGGCCATTCGCCCCAATAGCGTCCGCCGAAGTGCGCCTTTACCGCCATGAAGGCGGCGTAGGGGTCGAGCCAGTGGCGTTCGTTTTCGCAGAATTCGTCGAAGCGGCCGTAGTTGGGGATGTAGGCGAGCCCTCTTTCGCGGAAGCGGCGCCATGCGAGGCGGAGGAGAGGCCACTTGATGCGGTAAAGGCGGCCGTAGTCGACGTAGCCGCGCGGCAGGGTACCGAGGGGGACGAGGTCGTTGGGCGTGAGAAGGCCGTTCTCGACGAGGGGGTCGAAATCGATAAGGAAGGGATTGCCGGCGAAGGCGGAAAAGCACTGGTAGGGGCTGTCGCCAAAACCCGTCGGCCCGAGAGGCAGGATCTGCCAGTAGACCATCTCGGCGGCGGCGAGGAAGTCGATGAACTCGCGCGCCGCTTTACCCAGCACTCCGCATCCCGGCGAATCGTGCAGGCAAGTCGGGTGGAGGAGCACGCCGGCGGCCCGGTCGCGCAGCCAAGGCATGAGCGGTTCCGTCATGGTTTCTTGTCTCTTCGCCGGGTTACCAACTGTGCGGTACTAGTCTCAGCCGGGTGACATCGAAACCTTTATCCTGAAGGAACAGGACGAGGTCCGAATACTGGGTCGGATCGATCCACGGATCGCGGCGCATGATCCATGCGTGGCGGCGGTTGGGGTGTCCGATGACGACCGTGCGATAGTTGCTGTCG
>SKLD01000007.1 GCA_007123395.1 Opitutales bacterium | reverse complement strand
TCGCACGATACGGGCACTAGTCGCTGGTCCTTGGCGTCGGCCCGGAGTTTCCATTGCTCAAGGGTGGCTTCAATCAGCGGCGCAAGGCGAACGAACTTCCGGTTGAGGCGGATGGAGCCCGACTCGATAGCGGCCGCATCGAGGACGTGGCCAAGGGTTTCGTCGAGGGTGCGTGCCGATTGAATAACCGCTTTGATAAGTTGGGCGGTGTCCTGAACGCTTCTCAAAGGTTTGCCGTCCATGCGGAGCAGTTCGGCGGGCCCGACGACGCCCCAGACAAGATTACGTAGGTCGTGCGCGGCAAAATTGAGGATTTCACTCTTTTGGCGGTTCTCTTCCTCGGCGAGCTTCTTCTGTGCCGCAAGCTTGGCCATTGCGCCCGCAAGTTGGACAGCCCGCTTGCGTTCGAGTTCCGTTTCGCGGCGGCTCCGCTGGAGTTCAGTCTCGAGGTGCAAAGCCTTGAGCTTTAGACTGGTGCGCTCGGAAATGAGGGCTTTCTCGACGGTAATCTTCTCCTCGAGAGACCGGCAGGCTTCCTCCCAGTTGCCGGTTTGCCGGGCGAGCCGGTAGAGGTCGCCGAGCAGATCCACGGAGAGCGGTTTCAGGCCGCTGTCATTGGCCACATCAAGGGCTTCGCGGAAGAGGTCTTCGGCCGCGGCGGGATCGTCCTTTTCGATCCGCGCGAGCTGGCGCAGCGACCCCGCCACCCCACGGGGCATTTGGATGTCCTCGTAGATTCGCTTCGCGCGGATGAGGGTTTCACGGGCTTCCGCGGTTTTCCCCCGGGCGTTGAGAAGCGATCCTTGAAAGACGAGCGTATGCGCCGTCCGCGCCGGATCCTCCTGGCTTTCGCCGAGGGGCAGCAACTCGCGCGCGATTTCTTCGGCGGCTGTGATATCTCCACGCCCGAGGGCGGCGGTGGCGAGGTTGCACAAAGGATTGACGAGGTGACGCTGTTTGCCGCACCTGCGGTAGACCTCGGCGGCTTCCCGGTAGCGGGCCTCCGCAGCCGCTGTGTCTCCGGTGGATTCAAGAGCGAAACCAAGGTTCACGAGAAGGTGCCCCTTGCCCTCCTGTTCCGGCAGATCCTCCCATGCGGCGAGGCTCTCCTCATAGTAGGTGAGCGCTTGGTCCCAGTCGCCGATGTAGGTGCAGGTGAGGCCGAGGTTGCTCGCCACTTGGGCGACGGCATGGGGCAGGCCGAGTGGTCGGAGAATCTCAAGGCATTCGGCTTGGAGAAGGTAGGATTCCGCGTAGTTTCCCCGCTGTTCCTTAATGATTGCAAGCGTGTTGAGAACGGAAGCGCGTCCGCGTTGGTCGCCGCGGCGGGTATTTCCCGCAAGGGCCCGCTCCGCGTCGGCAATCGCTTCGTCGCCGCGCTTGAGCATGGAGTAGATTTGCGTGCGGAAACCCAGCACCTTGTCGACAAGCGCTTCGTCGTCCGCCGCTTCCGCGGCCCGCAGGGCCTCGGTGGCTTGCACAAGAGCATTGTTGAGATCCGTGTCGCGGCAGCGTTCGGCCTCTGCGAGCAAGGTTTCGACGGCATCGGCGGGAGTTTGGATCGGTCGGCTTTTCTGCATTGGACAACGATGGTCGGTTCGATTTCTTTTAGCCGCCAAAATTGAGGGTGGGTAGTTAGTTGTCCAGCTTGCGGATGTCAACGAAGGCACCGCTCTCGCTTCGCGCGGGGAGGGTTTCAAGGACCTTTGTGATCTTTTGGGCGGCTTCCTCCGGTCCGGGCATATCCGGAGTACGGCGCGCCTTCTTGAGGCGGCGGACCGTCTCGAAATCGTCGTCATCCTCGATGCCACAGAGGTAGTCTTGCATGGCGGTGTCGATGAGACCAGGAGCGAAGGCGGTGAAATGAACGTCCGGTTCTTCGGCGGCGTATAGGCGCACGAGCATGTTGAGGGCAGCTTTGGAGAGGGAGTATCCATTCCAGCCCCGGCTTCCCGACACCGCCGCGCCCGAGGAAATCGCGACGACATGGCCCGGTTTGCGCGGCATGGCGAGGAGTGTGTCGAGGATCCACTTGTTCGACCAAACGTTGATCTCCATCGTCTCACGCAACGATTCAAGCGGCGTGTCCCGCATATCGCGGATTTCGGGCAGCACGCCCGCGTTGAGTACGGCCAGTTCGAAGCCGGGCGCGCCGTCAAGCCAGTTCCTGAGGGCGGACGGACCGCTCTCCGCATCGCTGAGATCAATGGATTTGTAGTGGAAGCGATTCGGATACTTATCTCCGAGGTCGCACTTGCTGCGCGCGCAGCCGTAGACGGTGCGCCCTGCGTTGAGGTAAGCTTCCGCGAGCGCGCGGCCGAGACCACGACTCACGCCGGTGATGAACACGACTTTTTCCATGGGACACACCTTGCAGGGTCGGCCGCCCGCATGCAACCGCGCAGACTGCGGCCCGGCTATTCGCCGTATGTCACTTTCACGCGGAAGAAGCGCAGCGGCGCCGCCTCGTCGATCCGGACGCCGCGTTCGTGCGGGTCGCCGCCGAAAATGCCGGTGGTCTCGATGGGCACCCATTCCGCGAGGTCCCTCGATGCTTTGACTGCGATGGCGGCACCCGCCCGCGCCGGATCGGCTTGGAACCGGAAAACCCGGCCCTCCGCGCGCTCCACGATCCGCGGAGCCGCTGGAACAGAGGCTAGCGTCGTGGTCTTGCGCGGATCGTAGTCGAAGGCGAAGGCAAAGACATTCGGCAAACCGTCGCCGGAAAAGTCGTCGCCGGGCCCGGTGGCCGCGTCCTGCGGTGCAAACCAAAGGCTCTGCCACGCTTCGTAATCGATGGTCTCCTCCGCGACAACCGTGAGTATGCCAGTGGCGGGCGTGAACTGTGCGGCGTAACCCGCCGGTGCAACGACCGCGCCGGGCCGAACCTCCAACTCCGTCCCCGCGGGAAAGAGCGGATACTCGCCGGAACCGAACCCGTCTCCCGCCTCGATGACAAGAGTGGAGCCGTCGACGAGACCGGCGCGCGCGTCGATTTTCACCCCCTCAAGGTCGCTCTCTCCAAGAACTACCCGGATCGACGCCTCCGACACCGTATCAAGCTCGTGTTCCACGTAAAGGCGGCCGCCGCCGACATGGAGTAGCCCGGCCCCTTCAAGGGTAATACCCGCCACGCTGAAGGTTTCGCCCGCCTGCGGAAAGAACGCTGCGCGGCTACTGCCGGAAATGTCGAGGAACAGATGGTTGCCCGCCGCCCTCATGAACCCGGAGAACCACGTCTGGTAGGGATTGGAGAGAAACTCCACCGCGCCCTCCTCGATCCGCATAGTCGAGTCGGCGGCGTAGCCCTGCGCATGATCGAGCCGCAACGTCCCCGCGCCGCGCTTGGTCAGGACGGTGCCTTGGGCAGTTGATCCGAAGCCGACATCCTCGCCGGGGGCATTGACGGGGATGGAGGTAAGGTCGGTCTCGGTTTTTTGCTGCCAGTCGTAGCGCCAGTAGATTCCGCCGTCGTATTCCTGGTCCTGCGTCCGCACAATCCAATGCGCGCCGTCGTCTTGGTCGAAAATGAGCAGGCCGTGGTGCGTCGGGCTGCCGTCACCTTTGAACTTGTGGATCGTCGGAAGGTTCTGCGTGGCGTGCGTGATCATGGTGAGACTGCCCACCCGCAGGGTCGATAAGCCACCCTTCGGCGCCTCCGCCGTGCCCATGTCGGCGTTGAATCCTTCGTCAAACTCGAGAATGTTGTCCGGATGGCCGTCGCCGATGGCGTAGGCCGCCCGCGCGCGGACGAGGTCGCGCATCTGGTTGTTCACCTGCGCGTCCGGGCCGAAGACAAACCGCGCCCCGCCGCCGATGCGGATATCGTGGCGGGTGTTGGTGCCCATCCGTCCCAGAATCCATTGTAGGTGACTTCGGTGCCCTCGCCAAGGGCCGCGACCACGACTTTCCCGTTTGTCGTGTCCGCGAGGGTAATTGTGTGACGGCTTTCCACCGCCGATCCTGTCGCGAACACCAACCCTGATTCGCCAAAGCTACCCGCGATATTGGGCATCCTAAATGTGCCTGCACCTTCAAGCGGGCCGCTGACCGTCAGTGGATGGGAAGAAAGCCGGACGCTCCCTTCGAGTGAAAGTCCGGATGTGTTCACCGGTGCGTCGACATTCACGGACAGGCCCGCCGCGATCACCGCCTCCGCGCCCGGCTGCCAATCAGTCGGGGAAGGATCGTCCCCGGCAGCCCATGAGAGCGGCGCTGTCCAGCCGCCGGATCCAAGGCGCGTCAGCGTCGCGGGCACCTCTGCGCCGACGGAAAAGCATGGCCAAGCCGCCGCCAAAACCAGCGCTGCGGCAATCGTGGGGGTGGGGGGAAGATTACACATCGAAAACTGAGGGGAATGACGGGGAATGTGATTCGAGGGGAACACGAACCGACCGCAGAAGCAAGGCCGGAAGCAAAGCCGCCGTACCGCTTCAAATATCTCCGAGATACTAGCAAATTTAATGAGAGCTTTTAAGTTAATCCATATATAAGCTATTCATCTATTTAGTTGTGTACCATTCTGTTTAAGAAGCTCAGAGATATATCATCATTTACGCATTCTGCAAAATCTTAATGGGACAAAATAAACGAAAATTTTTTTATTTCAGCTATATATCATTCAATGATCGGCGCGGGTTTATGGGGTGTGCCGGAGAGTTTTTGGAAGCGGTCGGCTGGGCGGGGATGATACCGATGTGACAGACTCTCTACCCATGGTGGCGTGCGCGGATTGAGGTGGACGGGTCCGCTTGTGGGAGCGTGGCTTTGGGACGGTATTTGGTTGTTGGACGGATCCTTGGCGGCTGTCTTGTGCGGGTGGGTTTTGTCCCTTGCCCGAGGGGCGGAAGGGAATTGGAGTGAGTTGGATGGAAGGCAGAGTGTATACGGTCAGCGGCTTGACGGCGGAGATCAAGGAGACGCTGGAGACGGGTTTTCCCGCAGTGTGGGTCAAGGGTGAGGTGAGCAATGTCCGGCGGCAGAGCAGCGGCCATTGGTATTTCACGCTCAAGGACGACAACGCACAGGTAAGCGGCGTGCTTTTCCGCGGCGACGCTGCGCGATGTGCGGTGACTTTGGCCAACGGTAAGGAGTTGACGGGTTTCGGGCGGGTGAACGTGTTCGAAGCGCGGGGGGTGTATCAGGTGGTCTTTAAGACGGTTGTGGACGCGGGATTGGGGCGGTTGCAGCAGGCATTCGAGGCGTTAAAGCGCAAACTGGCGGAAGAAGGCCTCTTTGACGCGGCGAGGAAGCGGGCTTTGCCGCCGCTGCCCGCGACGATCGGGTTCGTGACATCGCCGACGGGCGCGGCGTTGCGGGATTTTGTGAGCATTCTGCGTCGTCGGGACTGGCGCGGGCGTCTGATCGTGTTGCCGGTGCGGGTGCAGGGCCGGGAGGCGGCGCCGGAGATCGCGCGGATGGTCCGTTGGGCGGGTGATGCCGGGCTTTTTGACTTGCTGGTTGTGGGACGGGGCGGCGGATCGCTGGAGGACTTGTGGCCCTTCAATGAAGAGGAGGTGGTGCGGGCCGTGGCGGAGTGTCCCCTGCCGACGATCTCTGCCGTGGGGCACGAAATCGACTATGCCCTCACGGATTTCGCGGCCGACGCGCGGGCCGAGACTCCTTCAGCCGCCGCCGAACTGGTGTCGAGCGCGTTTATCGCTCTGGCGGAGCGCTTGCAGGTGATGAGAGATGATTTCGAGGCGGCGGCCGACAACCGGATGGAACGGTTGCGGCAGCGCCTTGAACTGGCGGGCAGCCGTCTGCGACGGCATTCGCCTGAGCTTCGCCTTGAGAATGCATGGTTACGCCTTGACGACGCCCGCGCGCGCCTTCGGCAAGTTCTCACGGAGAGCCTCCGTGCGCGCCGCGAGCGTTTTGCCGAGGCGGCGGCGGGTTTACGCGCGGTTTCACCTGAGTTTGCGCTCCGCATGCGTCGCGAACGCCTCACGCAACTTGGGCATCGTCTCGAAAACCTCGGGATCGACCGCATCCTTCGCCGGGGATTTGCCATTCTGCGGGATGAGGCCGGCGGACCCGTGACGACCAAAGCGGCGGCGGAGAAACACTCGCGCCTCACAGCCCAACTTCAGGACGGGCGGGTAAAGCTCGATGTTGTGCGCCGGAAAAAACAGCGCGAATTTGAGTTTTGAGCCGCCATTGGTTTCTTGGAAGCTGTATTTTGGGGCGGTTTCTTTCTCCGGCAGTTTGTCGGTGCGCCCGTCTTCGAACAGTCAAATGAGGTGCGTCCAGTGCCAATACGCATAAGTATTTTCCATAGTCGATTTGCCCGGAATGCCCTGTTTGTTCTCCTTTCGGGATTTCTCTCGGCGGGCGACCTCCCGGCGATTCCCGAGCCCTTGAAAGTCGGCGACACCGAGCGCCTTGAGCAATCGCCTTTGCGGTACACTGGCTACGTGCGCGTCAACAATCCTTCCGGCGGGCGCGGTATTGCGAGCGGGTCGGTTGTGGATAAGGGCGTCATGGTGACGGCCGCGCATGTTGTCTTCGATCCGGACACCCTCAGTTGGGTGACCGGAGTCTTCATGGTGCCGCGGCATCACCAGACCTACAACCCGTCGGATTACACCACACGTCGATTTCTCTTTCCTGTTATTCTCCGCGAAGCCAGCTACCGTGATCGCGTCCAGCGTGACCGTGACGGGGGAGTGGACGAAGGACTCTCCAGTTGGGATACATTCAACATGGATGTCGCGGTGGCAGCACGCATGGCCAATCTAGATCTCCGGGCGATGGTTCCGGGCAATCGATATCCAGTCGTTGGAGTAGATCCGGAGCGCCCTGAGAGCTGGTTGCGAAAACCTTTCGATAAGTGGATTCTCGGATATCCAAGTCAAACGGAAGCCGTTCCTGAAGAAAACCGCGGGTTTATGCACGAAATCGGTCCGGATGATTTCCTCTTTTTCTGGGACGCGGACCACCGCAGGCCGTCCACTTTTCGTGACAGCGGCGGGTTTTGGACAGCGCTCTATTACACCAATGATTTTCGTGTCTACCGTGGCAACAGCGGCGGGCCGGTATTTGTTCGTGATCCGGATTTTGATTACTGGGTCAATGCGGCGGTTGTCGTCGGGGGGGGCGACTCGACAACACTTGTGCGGGCAATCGATGAGTTTGTATGGGAGTTGATTGAAGAGGCGTCCCGTCAATCCGGTGTCCGCAATTTGCGCCGCGTTGACGACCTCACCGCTGTCGCTGACACGGCCGGCGAATCGATCCTTTTGGAATGGACGAACCGTTCCACCGCCGCTGCCGAAGTCGCCGTGCTGCGGCAGGCGGGCCTGCGATGGGAGGAGATCGCCAAGGTAGCCCCTGATACGAGTAGCTTTGTCGATACGGATGTTGTTCCCGGGGGGCGGTATGCGTACTCGGTGCAGCCGGTGTCCGCCAACGGCAACCGCGCCCCCCGCAGCGATGTGGCGCGTGTTTCCACGCCGGGCGCGAACAAGATACTCGGCGGGGCAATGGGCTCCGCCTTGCTCGCGTGGGCGACGGACGGCGAAGTGGCCTTTGTGCCGCATACGGACGGAGTGCGTTCCGGCCGGGTGCCTTCCCTTGGATCGAGCCTGATCTCGACAACGGTGACGGGACCGGGCGAACTGACTTTTCGCTGGAGTGTGTCCTCCGAGCGAAACATGGACCTTCCGGACCGCGGCACAGCCGTGCCGGGCGGAACCCGAAGACTCTATGACGCTTTCTATTTTTTGATCAACGGTGAGGTGCGGCGCTGGATCAGCGGTGAGGTGGCAGACGAGACAGTTACCTTCGACCTCTCCGAAGGGACCTATGATCTCACATGGGAGTATCGGAAAGACCCCTACGTGGAAGAACTCGAAGACGCCGGATTTCTCCATCAAGTCGTGTGGACGGAATCCGGCTCACGGGCGGTCTACGGCGCTTTCGACACCGGTGGAGGACGGTATTGGGCGCATTGGTGGGGCTTCTTCCACAGAGCGCAGGGCGGCTGGCAGTTTCATGAAGAACTCGGCTGGCTCTACCCCGTCGCGGCGGGCGATGGTTTCTGGGCGTGGTCGCCCCTCGACGGTGCAGGCTGGTTTTACACCGCAGGCGGGGTGTTTCCAAACGTATATTTTCCCGCGGCGGGCTGGGCGTCCTATCGGAGGGGCAGCGGGCGCATGGGAGCGGGCGCGGAGGTCTTCAACTTCGGCACCGGGGCGTGGGGCCTGCTCGGCACGGGCTTGTAGGCGCTTGGCTCCCATCCTGAATTACCTTTAAGTATTGTGCTGCGCGAGCATTGCGGTTGCTTCCGGGGTGTTCGTGGGGAAGGTTGAACACTTGTGATGGAGAAGGATTCGCCGGCGATTGTGCATGTGGCACGGAACTTCGGAGAGACGGAGGAGTTGTTCCTGTGGGAAAGGTATGCGCGGACGCATGGGCATCACGTTATCGAATTGTGTCCGGAAGCGCGGTTGCGCGGAGACGACCGCTTCACCGCTCTGGGCGGATCGGTGGGGGCAATGCGGCGGCGTCTGCGGCGGGCGCAGGCGGGTCTGCCCGCGCGGCGTATCCATATCTACCATCAGGGAGGATGGGGGCTGGACGCTGTCACTCCGGCGGACAGGGCAGAGCGACGGCTGGTTTTTTTCCACGAACCGCTGCCTTTGTTTGAGCGGCTTGTCGTGCATGTTCTCCGCTTTGCGCAAGGGGTGATCGTGCCAGTGGAGGGAATGAAGACGCGCATCCGCACGGCATCGCCGTGGATTCCGGAAGGTCGAATCCACGTACTCCCGCATCCGTGGCCGGTGATCACCGCCGAACTGCCGCGCCCGGTCCCCGCGCGCGTGCCGGGGCTGACAGGTTTTCCGGGACGGGTGGAGTTCCGGCAGAAGCGGGCCGACCGCATCCCCCGGTTTTTGGAGGCAGAGGAGTTTTCCGGGGAGATCCCGCTGGAGGTGTTTCCGGTGGGCAACGATGTGCGGAGTTTCCGGCGCAGGTGGCGTCGCGATGCCCGCGTGGCGTGGCGGCGCGAGCACACACTGCCGGAGCGGATCGGGCGTATGCGCGCATGGGATGTGGCGGTGTATTTGAGTAGTTTCGAGGGGTTTCCGCAGAGCCTCGCTTGGTGCGTGGAGTCGGGTGTGCTCCCTCTCTTTCCCGAGGGTGGTGGCATCGAGCCGCCGTTCCGGCTCGCCCTCGACTGCACGTATGAGGCGGGCGAGACGGAAGATGCCATGGGCAAATACAGCGCGCTTTGCGAACTCGGCGCGGAGGCGCGTCAACGGTTGGCCGACCGCAACCGGCAGGGACTCGCCGCACTGACCGACGCCAGTGACGCCATGGCCGCAATGCTTGAAGCAGAAGCCGCTCGCCCGCTGCGCCCGCTCTCCCGCAAAGCTGCCTTCGGTCCGTTCTGGCCGGTGCGTGTCTACGGCTACTTTATCCACTTCGCCCGCACGGGGCAATGGGGCGGCCAACGCTTCATGCACGAGTCGGGGAGGGACGGCGGAGGCGACCGCTTTCGTCCCGTCAATCGTCAGTCCACGGGTTGACGACAGGAACTCCGGCGGCGCTGAAACCGCCGATGTTACGCGTCACTAGTTTGGTCAGCTTCTGCCGTGTATCAAGACGCCGGTAGGACGGCGCAGGCGGGCGCGTGCGGCGTCGGTGCGGGTTCCGGGCTTGCGCCGGGATTTTGGCCGTATCGCGATCGGGCGATGAATCAGCCCGATTTGGTTGTGGCGAACGTAGCCGGCTTGCTTGCTGCCGGCCCGCGGCGAAAAGGATCTTTCGCATTGGCGGGCGCGGGCGGCGTTGCGGCGAGCGGTCTCTCAGCCGTCCCCGTCGAGGAGGAAGGCGAAATCCTCGCGGGTGAGTTTGGAGGTGCCCGCAGCGGAGGGATCGTCGCCGAAGAGCTGGCGGTAGAGGGCGGATTTGCGCTCCTTGAGATCTTGGATCTTCTCTTCCACAGTGTGGCGCATGATGAGGCGTTGGATGAATACCTTTTGTGTCTGGCCGATGCGGTGGGCGCGGTCGGAGGCTTGGTTTTCGACGGCCGGGTTCCACCACGGATCGACATGGAAGACGTAGGTGGCGCGCGTGAGGTTGAGGCCGACGCCCCCGGCCTTGAGGCTGATGAGGAAGACCTTGGGGCGGTCGCCTTCCTGGAAGTTCTGCACAAGCTCTTTGCGTGCTTTCACGGGCGTGCTGCCGTCGAGTCGCAGCACTTCGAGCCCGGCCCGTCGGAGCGGTGCTTCCATGAGATCGAGTGCCTTCACGAACTGGGAGAAAACAAGCGCGGAGTGCCCTTCCTCACGCAGTTCCTCCAAGGTCTCGCGGATGTAGTGAAATTTCGGCGACTCGGCAGTCGGCGTGCGGGAGAGAAGGGCGGGCGAGACACAAATTTGCCTCAGGCGCATGAGCGCGGCGAGCGCGACGACTCCGGCGTTGGCGGCCGGCATACCCGCGTAGGCCTCCTCGATCTCACCGCGCACCGCCTTGGCCTCGCGCATGTAGAAGGCTCGCTGCGCCGGGCTGAGTTCGAGGGTGACGACCGACTCCGTCTTCGGCGGCAGTTGCGTGAGAACAGCCTCCTTGGTGCGGCGCAGGATGAAGGGCCGGGAGCGGTCGAGGATTTGCGCGGTGAACGCTTGGCCGCGCCGCCGGTCGGGCGGGATACCGTCGAAGAGGCCGGGCAGGGCAAGGTGCAGAATCGTCTGCAACTCGCCGATGTGATTCTCCACAGGCGTACCCGTAAGGCACATACGGAAGGCGGCTTTCACTTTGCCGACGGCGCGGGTGCGGGCGGCCTTCGCGTTCTTCACGGCCTGCGCTTCGTCGAGGACAAGGAAGTGGAATTTCGATTTTTCGATACGGTGGATGTCACGGCGCAGGGTGTCGTAGGTAGTCACGACAACATCGGCGCCACCGTAGTCATGGGAGCGCGCGCCGCCCACGCATTCGTGGACTTTGAGGACCGGGGCGAAGCGCCGGATCTCCGCCGTCCAGTTGAAGACGAGGCTGGCGGGCACGACAACGAGGTGCGGGTGGTTCTTGCCGCCGGGGTGGGCGGGCAGGCACCCTTCCTTGACGGCGGCCATGAGAAGGATCGCCTGGAGCGTCTTGCCAAGGCCCATGTCGTCGGCGAGGCACGCGCCGAAGCGGTGGTGGTAGAGAAAGGCAAGCCAGTGGTAGCCGTCCACCTGGTAGTCGCGGGGTTCGGCGTTGACGCCGGCGGGCAGAGTGGCCGCGGGAATTTCGCGGAAGGCGGCGAGCGACTCGAGGACGGGGCGGTCTTCCTCGGGCAGGCGCAGTTCGACGCCGCTGCGGCGTAGGTGAAGCCACTCGAAGACGGCGAGCGGGGGGATCTGGAGCGTGCCCTTCTTTTTCGACCCGGTACGCCCGGCAAGACCGCGCAGGGCATCGACGCGGCCCGCCTGCTCGTCGTCGAGCACAACGATCCCGTCTTTCGTGCGGACGACGCGCCCGAAGCCGCCGTTCATGGCAAACTCCGTGATGTCTTCGTCGGAGAGGAGAATTTCCGGCCGCACCTCAAACCAGTCCTGCCCGCTTGGCTGGCGGTCGACGTTGACGCCGATGCGCACATCGCCGCCGGTGACCGTGAGGCCTTCGATGACAACGCGCGCGCCGAGTTCCCGCGCCGCTTCGAAGACTTCCGGCAGGCGCTCGAAGAGGCGCCTGCGGCTCAGGTCGTTGTCCCATGTGTCGCGGTAGGCGTCGGGCAGGCGGTTGCCGTAGGGAATGTGGCCGGTGAGGTGGGCGGCCATGGCGCGTCCGGCGTCGAGGGTGGCGAGGCACCAGGGAGCTTCACTGTCGTCCGTCGCCTGCATCCACTGGCAGGCACGGTCGCGGCACGCTTCCACAAGTTCTTCGATAAACTCGGCTTGCAGGGCAGCGGTGTCGTGAAACGCGGAGGCCGCGGGGCGCGGGACCTTGTCCGCCGCGTCGCTGTCTGCGCCCGGCGCGAGGATGCGGCGCAACGTGGAAAGGAGGGCTTCGGCGTGCTCCGGATCGTAGAAGAGCGGCGTGTAGGTGTAGTCCTCGAAGAGCGACTGCATGACGGCCTGGCAGAAGGTCACGGCATGCTCCCCGCCGGGAGATTCGGCACGGGTGACCATGTTGTACTCCTCTTCGGAAAACGGCCGCTTGCGGTATTCGAGGAGCGGGGCGGCTTCGGCGCGCACGGGTGCGACGGTCTTGCCGAAGTGACGGAACTCGACGCCCGGTGCCGGATCGGGGTCGTCGGGATCCTCCACGAAGTGCGGCATCCACCGGTTGAAGCGGGCGATGTCGCTGCGGTAGTCGCGGAAGAGGGCGGCATCCGGATCTTCCCTCCCGGATGCGCTCTCGCGGGGCTCGAGAAAGGGGATGGCGGCGAGGTAGAACTGCGGCAGCGTGATGTCGATCAAGAGCAGCGTGCCGTCCTTCCCGAGCGCGAGCTGACCGCTCACGACTTCGAAATCCGCCGGGGCCTCGCCGGCTGCCTCCACGCCGTCTTCCGTTATGCGGAAGACAGCCGATACACCGGTGCCGTTGTGGTCGAGGATGACGCGGAGCCGCCCGGCGGCGCACCGGCGGATTTCGGCGTAGCCGACGCCCCCGGCGCGGCGGAGGACCACGGGCGGACCCTCGCCGCTTTCAATATGGCGCCGCAGGTCGCCGAGGGGATCCTCCGCCGCCGACAGGCGCCGCGCAAGCTGCCGCGACTCCGGGTCGGCCCCGAATTCGTGCAGCGTCGCACCGCGCCGCACGACAGCACTGAACCTCGGCGGCGACTCGAAACCGGCGTCAACGAGCACGTAACTGTGATGCGGTTCCGCTGCCGGGCGCGTCAGCGGCGTGCGGTCGCGCAACAGGTCTTCGCGTGCCAGACCGCGGCGGCCCTTCCACGATGCCTCCGGCGGGGGGCGTCCGTTTTGTTGCGTGGCGGCGCGTGCCGGGCGGGCACGTTCCGTCGGCGGGCAATACTTTGCCACCATGGAGCGCAGCCGCGCCTTCTCCGCCGGATCATCCGGACCGTAGGACGCGTCACGGGTCACCCAGAACCACGCCGCCGTCACCGCGATCACATGTTTGCACGGGCGGTGGTGTGCCCAGTCCGGGCAATTGCACCGGTGGTCGAAAAATCCGTCGTCGGGGCGGAGGCGAACGGTGTATTTGCGCTCACCGCTCACGCTGCCTTCCAGCACGGCGTTGTCCGGCAACCACTGCATGGACTGCACACGGCCCTGCCGCAGGTAGGCCAGCCCGCGCGTGATGCGCGCGGCGTCGCCGAGCGCGAAGATCACGTTCGGCTTGATCCCCGCGAAGGGGGCGTCTCTGTCATCCGGCGGTGCCATGCAAAGCGGCGCAACGTAGACGACACCGGCCCCGCCGCGCAACCGGCTTTTCGGGTTAGCCAGAAATGAAATGGAAGTGACCACGGGGACTGTTTGACTTTGGGCACACTCTGTTGGAGTTCCGCATTTATGCGGTTCCCGCTGCGCTTCCAATCCGCTCGGGGCCTCGAGCGGAGTCGAAAGGCACTCCAAGGCGCTTCGCGGTCGTTCCCCGGAGGATACGGAGTCCCATTTGCGGCGACCGGATTTTGCCGAGATCCCGCCTTATCCGAGACCAGCTATTGCCCGTCCACCCGCCCCTCAATCCGCGGGAAAAATCCGGCGAAATTCGGCGGAAATTTCCGGAAAAATTTCGCCCGTTAGGCAGGTGCCCGCGGTTGTTCACACCGCCATGAATGTTTTGATGCACTTGTTCACTTCCTGCATATTTGGAACCTCATGTTTGGCAGCTCTTTCGGGACTTGTTCACAAAAGTTCTCCACAGCACGGGAATTTATTTACAAACCGCTGAAAAACAGGGATTTACATGCACTTTTGCTTGACTATCCGCGCGGAATGCCGGATGCTTGTTCTCAGTTCTTTGAAAGAACAGGCTCTTCGAGGCCTGCCTTCTGAAAATCAGTTCAAGCGTCATGATTCGTCACCTCGCTTGGGTTGTTATTTAGGAGCTGGTTTCGACGACCTCAGGATACTCCCGGGCAACCGGGGAAAGGTCAGAGGGAGCGGATTCCTTTGGCCCCTTTGCGGAAGGGTGGCGATTCCGGTCGCCGTCCTGTGTCTTCGGACAGCCGTGAAGGCATATTTCACCCGTTGCGCCGACGGGGGTCGCACCCTGTCGCAATGCGAACGCGCAAACGTGGAGATAAGCCGCCGACAACCTCGCGTTGTCCTTGAAACCGCGGCGAGTCCAGTGACGGCCCTAGGGCGTAGTTTCAATGTCCTTTTGCCGAACACGGTGACCCAGCAGGTCGAAGAATGCTACCGTGCAATCCGTCCGCGTGGATGGTGCCGGCGGGGGCGTATCCCGCCACAAGCGGCCGAAAAAACGTCGGCGCAGCGAAAAGGCCAGTCCAGCAGCGGGGAACAGTCCGGCTTGGGGAAGCGCATTTCCTTGCCGCTTTGTTCCTTTGAGAAGCAGTAGGCTCGAAAAACCGGGTCGACTGCCTGCAAGCGAAAGGCATTCTTGAGAGGTAAGAGGTAAGACCCGTAACCGGAGGCCAACGTTCTGTCGAAAGGCGGAAGCCGACCTCCGGGAAACAGGATGGGAGACTGGATTGCAGCGGTGTCCCACCCGGGTGCGGCGCAGAGACGGCTTGCAACCGCCTTGCGAACCGCGCCGAGAGGCCTCACTCAAGAACGGATACAGGCGACTGTGTCCACGGCCCTGCTATGAGGCCGCAATCCCGAAGAGCCTCGGGGAATAGCGTCGGGGAGCTGGCAGCCTTGCTCCGGCAAGAGCGCCAAATGCCAGTAACTGGGAACGAGCGTGTGGCGAGCGCCGTCCCGATTTTTCAAGAAGCCTCCGTTGTCCTCCGCGACGACGGGGGCTTTTTGTTGTACGGACATCCCTGCCCCGCGGCGTTTACCGGAGCACGGACATTCCGTCCGTGTGGCGTTGGAGAGCCACGGGTTGGAAAACCCGTGCTCCGGCGGACGGATGGCGAGCGGAGCACGGACATGGTCTTCGACATGTCGTCGCTCCGCTCCTCGGAACCTGTCCGTGTGGCGGCTGGTGAGCCCCGCGGGTTGGAAAACCCGTGCTCCGGTGGCCGCTGGGGAGCGGAGCACGGCCGGGGGAAATGTCCGCTCTCCGTCCTGCGTGCCCGCCAGCACCACACCCGTCCGACCGGCCCCGGCGGCAGCGTCCGCACGCGACACGCACGGGCTCCTGTATGTCGCCAAGGTGGAATCCTGTTGCTTTCGGAGTCCCTCTCACTACGCTTCTATTTGTGCGTGTATCCGACTCAGAGTGCCGAGTAATTAGGGATACGCTTCGGGAATTCGATCCCGATGCGCGCGTTTTCCTGTTCGGCTCGCGGACCGACGACGATGCAAAGGGCGGCGATATCGATGTTCTGTGCCTCTCCTCGCGCCTCGACCGACATGGCCGGCGCAGAGCCCGCCGGGCGTTATGCGACCGGTTGGGCGGACAACGCGTGGACCTGGTCGTCTCCGCCAGCGCCTCCAAGCCTTTTGTCCGTATGGTCCTGCCTGATGCGGTTCCGCTGTCATGAGCACTGCGTCCCGGGAGTATCTGCTTGAGTGCTGGGGATCCACAGAGCGCGCGCTCCGGTGGTTGGAACGGTCCTACCGGCTGGCGTCCCGCCCGCCCTACGAGACTGCTTCGGAGGAAGACTGGGACCAATTGGAAGCACTCTCTGGTCGCTTCGCCCGGCTCGCGGACCTTGTTATCCACAAGCTCTTCCGCGCACTCGACCGGCATGAGTTCGAAGCTACCGGATCCTTGCTGGATGCTGCGAACCGAGCCGTGAAGCGGGGCTTGACCGGGTCTGTCGACGAACTCAGGGAGTTGAAGGATCTTCGCAACGAGATCGTTCACGAATATGCTGTCGAGGATTTGCCCGCTCTATACGCCGAAATTTACCGAGCGACACCCGAACTCATCAGTCTCGTCGGTCGAATCCGCGAATACTTGAAGGAAACGCACGGAATCGGATCCGGAAAGTGAGGTATTAATTAGCCCACGCCGCAGCCGCCCCTGGGCAACACCGTCGCTCCGCTTCCGCCGCGCTTCTCCGTGGCCGCAACCGCCCCGGACCGCCCCGG
>SKLD01000463.1 GCA_007123395.1 Opitutales bacterium | reverse complement strand
GTTCTTCAAAGCAAATCTTTCGGGTGAAGAAGTCACCGGTGAATCCACGCGGGAGGGTGGATAAAGGAATGTGAAAACCGCCGAGGCATTCGCTCCCCGGCACCCCCTCTCGAATAAACCCTGAGTTCATGTCGGCAACCATCCAGTCTTGGATCGGCTCTTCGCTGATCCGGAACTTCCCCTCAACGTCCCCCGGAGGCAACCGGCCCCTCCGGCTCGACGTTGCCCGAAATGAGCGTTTCAGCTTTCAGGTGGGGTTCCGGCACTCGTGCGCTTCCGGCCAACCTCTCACGGAGCCGGTACGGGTGTCGGTGGAGATCTCGCCGCCGGCCTTTTGGGCAATCCGCGTGCGCCGTGTCGGGTATGTGCCCGTGCGCCACCGCAGCCACCTTGCCGCAATGGAGGAGACCGACGGATTTCACCAGCTTCCCGGCTTTGTCCCCGATCCCTTGTTTGACGAGACGGAGATACTCCTGCCGCCGGAGGAAACCCACTCCTTTTGGATCAGTGTGCGAGCCCGGGGCCGGGGGGCACCGCCGGGTCTTCACGAACTGACGGTCGTGTGTCGTGTCGGCAAGCGGATCTTACGCAGTCACAAGGTGAGTATCAGGGTGGCCGACCTGCTCGTGGGTAAGCGAAAGGATTTCCGGGTGACGCAATGGTTCTATTGCGACGCCCTCCTCGAGTATTATCGTTTGCAGCCGTTTGAGGAACGCTTTTGGGAACTTTTGGAGCGTTACCTGAAGAACCTTGCCGATCACGGGCAAGACACGATTTATGTCCCACTGCTGACGCCGTCGCTCGACGGTTTCAAGCGCCCTACCCAGTTGCTCCATGTAGCCCGCCGAGGCAAGTCATGGCAATTCAACTGGGAGGCGGTGAAACGGTTTGTCGATACCGCCCGCCGTGTCGGGTTGACCCATTTTGAGTGGCCCCATTTGTTCACACAGTGGGGATGCGCCCGCGCCATTGCGGTCTATCGCGGGCACGGCGAGACGGAGGAGCCCCTGTGGCGGCGGGAAGAACCCGCGTTATCTCCGGTTTACCGGAGGTTCCTTGGAAAACTCTTGCCGGAATTGCACGAATTTTTGCGGGCGGAGAAATTGCTCAAACGCTCTTTCTTCCATCTTTCCGATGAACCCCGCAGAGAGCATCTGGAGAATTACCGGGCGGCCCGCGCCATGATCCGGGAGATCGCGCCATGGATAAAGGTTATGGACGCCTTGTCCGACATCCAGTTCGCCCGTGAAGGGGTGACCGACCTACCCGTTGCCGCGGTGAACCACATCATGCCGTTTCTTGAGGAGAAGCTTGCCTGCTGGGCCTATTACTGTTGCAGCCAGCGCGGCCCCTATCTGAACCGGTTGCTCGATACACCCCTTTCGAAAATCCGCATGAACGGCTGGCTCTTCCATCGCTGGCCGCTGGGCGGGTTTTTGCATTGGGGCGCGAACTACTGGTTCATGAGGGGTTCCCGGAATCTGGCGGATCCTTATCACATTCAGGACGCCGGGGCGTGGCCCGATTGGCCGTATGGTGATCCCTTTATTGTCTATCCCGGCCCCCACGGCCCGGTCGATTCGATCCGCTGGGAGGTGCTGGGAGAGAGCCTGCAGGACATGGCCTTGTTACAGACCCTTGGAATCGAGGGAGACAACCCGCTCCTCGCTCCCCTGAAAAATTTCGCTGATTTTCCAAAATCGGAAAAGTGGTTACTCGATACCCGTCGCCGCCTTCTCCGCTCCGCGCCGGTCAAACGCCAAAGCGGACTACGCACACGCCGCGGCACAAAGGATGAACCGCAGATGGCTACCGAGGCCCATAGCTGAAGAATATTTTTTGAAACGAATAGAAACTATGAAGAGCAATTATCGAATAAATGCACTTGCCCGAAATAAATGGATACGTATGGCCGTGTTTGGATGCCTCCTCGCGTTCCACCTCCACATTTACGCGACGATGAACGACTTTCCTTCCGGTGCCGGTTTTCTCTTTGTCGAAGATGAATCAAAGCCCGTCTTCAAGGTTTCAAACGGCACCGCCGCCGTGACACCCGGCCCGGCCCGGTGGGGTGACCGCGCCCTGCAATGGGAGTGGGAGCCGGGGGGCGGTCGTCTGGCCGTGGAAGCGCCGATTCATTTCCGCTTCCGTGATCCGGATTCGGTGAGCAACGCGCTCTCCACATTCATGGTCTGGATCCACAATCCGGAGCCGCGGAACGACACACTGCGCGTGAATTTCCGTCGGGGCGACGGCCCCGTTGACGCATGGTTTGAGTATGGTTTGGATTTCAGCGGATGGCGTGCTTGCTGGGTGCCGTTTGAGCGGGATATGCAGGGGACGCCCCACCCGGATATGGACACCATTGAGTTTGTCACGGAGGGTCCGGCCGGGTCCCTGCGTTTCGACATGCTCGTCGCCTCGACATGGTTGGATTCGCGGCATGCTGCTCCCGACTTCCAGCAGCCTTTTGTCTTTGATCCGGAACGTCGTGGCGAAGTATTGGGTTTTTGGGACGGGCTCATGGACTTCCATGTCTGGGAGCGTTCGGCGCTGGCCGCTGACGTTGGTGAACCGCTGCCGCGGGAAGTTTTGGAAGGTCTTGCGTCCCGCCTCGAGAAAGCCGTCGGCATGGAGGCGCGCCCGACGCGGTCAATGGATTCCATGAAGGCACGTTACGCGGATTGGTTTCCGGAGGGAGAAACGGCGTATCCGGTGTTCTATCCTTCACAGCGGCCGCACCTCGGTGCCTTGGGCATTACCCCGGAGCGGGTGATGCGCGATCTGGGCCGATTGCTGGAGGACATTGGCTTGGCATGGCGCAGGAGTGAAGATGCCGCCGAACGGAAGCGGCTTGCCGCCATGGCGCTGCGCATTTGGAACCATGTCCGTGACGAAGGCTGGGAAGTAGGAAGCGGGCTGGGCGCGTTGCACCACCTTGGATACTCCATGCGGGAAATGTACCGCGGAATGTTTTATCTGCGCGACCTCTGGGAGGCGGAGGAGGAGTTGGAGGCGGTTAGCGCGTGGGTCCGCTGGTATGCCGGGACCGGCATGATCTACCGCCCGGAGAACGTCAGGCGTAGTATCGACAATTTGAACACGCAGAGTCAAGGCATGCTCATTGGTCTCATACTTCAGCCGGCTGTGTCGGCGATGAGTTTCGCGGCGTTCCGCGACTGGGTGGCTCATGTCTTGGAGCCGAGTCCGGGAATTGTGTCCATCTTCAAAACGGACGGCAGTGTCTTCCACCACCGCGGACACTATCCCGCCTATGCCAACGGCGGATTCGAGGGCTTTTCACCGCTCATTTTCACCCTCGCCGACTCTCCCTTCGCGGTGCGCGAACCGGCCTACGGCACGCTGCGCAAGGCGCTTCTCACTCATCGTTTCGCCGCCAACCACACACAATGGCCTCTGTCTATCGCCGGACGCCATCCGACTGGACAGTGGGCCGTGCAGGCCGAACCTTTCTACTGGATCGGCATGGGCGGACCGGACGGGATGGACGAAGCTCTCCTCACTGCTTACCTGCGTCTCGCACCGGAGAGCGAAAGGCGGCTTGTCCTCGAAGAGAAGGGCATCAAGCCCGAACCGGAGCCGCAGGGTTTCCGTTTTCTGCCCTATGCCGGTCTGGCGCTGCACCGGTATGGCCCGGCGCTCCTTTCCCTGCGCGGTTTCAGCCGTTATCTGTGGAGTCATGAAACCTACCGCGGGGCGAACCATTACGGACGCTATCTTGCGCACGGTTTTTTGGAGGTCCTGCACCGCGGGGATCCGGTCACCCACGCGGCGAGCGGATTCAAGCCTGAAGGGTGGGACTGGAACCGGCTCCCCGGAACGACCACGCGCGTCCTCCCTTGGGAAAAATTACGCGCGGATATTCTCAATCTTGACCGGCACAGCGGATTTGAGGAGATGCTGCTTTCCACCGAGCCTGTTCTGGGCGGTTTGGCATGGGATGAATCCACCGGACTCTTCGCGCAGTCGATTCGGGGCCATGCCAAATATGACGACGAGCTGACGGCTCGGAAATCCGTCTTTTTCGCGGGCGGGCGCCTTGTCGCGGTGGGGAGCGGAATAAGTGATCCCGGAGAAACCTTTCCGGTGGAAACAACCCTTTGGCAGGTGGCCGGTGAACCGGAGGCGGACGCGGTCAACGAGGACTCCGCCGCACAGACGGTGGAGGGAGTTTACGCCGTCGAGTCACCGCACGGAATCGGATACATCCTCTTCGGCGACACAGTTTGGCGGCGGTCCCGGGGGTGGCAGGAATCTCCCGATCAGCGGACGGACGCTCCCACGCGCGGCTATTTTGACACCGCGGTGATTGAACACGGCGTGGGACCGGCGAACGCCGCTTATCGTTACGGGATGGATTTCTCCGGTGATCCGGCCTCGCTCGCTGATTGGGCCGAGCGGGAGGAGAACGGAAGTCCATGGGTGAAGTTCCATCGGGCGTGCGAAACCATGCATCATATTGAGTTCACCGACCATGGCTTGCACGGGATGTCCGTCTTTGCGCCGTCCGTCGATCTCGGACACGAGGTTTTTCTCTCCGCTGACCATCCCGTTTTGATTTGGTCCCAAGAAGAGGCATCGGGATCCCTGCGGGTGCGCCTCGCCGATCCGGATCTGCGCCTCTATGATATCGACGGCGATCAGTTTGATGGCCTTGGGGTGCAGCGCGAAGTCAGCATTTACAGCCGGCCATGGGCTTACAATCCAAGCCAAGGCGCATGGATCGAGATTCGCCTGCGCGGGCGGTGGACCGCGGACGCCGCCCCCTTCTATGAACTCCATCCCATCAGCGGAGGGGACACTCTATTGCGATTCAAGCGGGCGGAATCCCAGCCCGTCAC
>SKLD01000224.1 GCA_007123395.1 Opitutales bacterium | reverse complement strand
TTTTCTTCAAGAAATATAAACGAAGATTGGGCTAAATCGAAATAGTATTTCCGCATACTTAGGCGCAGACGGAGGGTGCATTGCAAGCAAATTTTTCTCTGAGCAAATTAATTTGGGGTCTGCCGGGAGGTGATGGGCAGAGATTCGCGCCACTGGTTCTGTTCCCCGCGTTGGCGGCGATCCCGGTTTTCGAGGCGGGCACGTTTCTAACAATGTAGAAGTCGGGCTTCGCCACGCGTGCCCGATCTTAACCGAGCCTCATTCCCGTCCCCACAGGCTCCCCAACCGCGCCTACGGTCGAAGGGACGAGAGCGAGGCGTTGACGGTTTCGAGGAAGGGGCCGGGGATAAGGCCGAGGCCGGTAATGGCGGCAATGAGGAGGACGCAGAGGACGACGGTGGCCGGGTCGAGGCGTATCGGCGCCGTGTCGGCGTCTTCGGAAGGATCGGTGAAGAAGGCGGCGTGGATGACGCGCAGGTAGTAGTAAACGGCGATGACGGTGTTGAAGACGGCGAGGAGGACGAGCCAGAGGAAGCCCTGCTGAAGTCCGGCGGTGAGGAGGGAGAATTTGCCCATGAAGCCGACGAAGGGCGGAATCCCGGCGAGGGAAAAGACGCCGACGAGGAGAGTGACGGCGAGAAGCGGCGAACGCTTGTGCAGGCCCGCAAGGTCGGTGATGGCGAGGTTGGCACCGTCGCGGGAGACCCGCGTGATGACGACGAAGCACGCGAGGATCATGAAGAGGTATCCGGTGGCGTAGTACAGCGCGGCGGTGAAGCCGGTGTCCTCGAGCGCGACGAGTCCGATGAGCGTATAGCCTGCATGGGCGATGGCGGAAAAGCCGAGGAGGCGTTTGAAATCGGTTTGTGCGAGGGCGAGGAGGTTGCCGTAGAACATCGATCCAACGGCGAGAACGGCGAAGACGACGGCGAGCGCCTGCACCCCCGGATCGGCGGCTCCGGCGAAGCGGAGCATGAGGAGGACGGAGGCCAGCTTGGGGAGCGAGCCGATGATTGCCGTGGTCTCGTTGGAGGCACCTTGGTAGACGTCGGGCGTCCAGAAATGGAAGGGAAAGACGGCCAGCTTGTAGAAGAAAGCGGCGAGCGTGAGGGTGATCCCCGCGATGGCGAGGGGGGTGTGGATGACGGGCTGGAGGCGTTCGACAAGGAGGGGCAGCGAGGTCGTACCCGTAAGGCCGTAGAGGTAGCCCATGCCGAAGAGCATAACCCCGCTCGCGGCGATGCCGAACATCATGTATTTGACGGCGGACTCCATCTGCGCGCGCTGGCCCGTTTTCTCCCGCCGCATGGCAATGAGGAGAAAAAGCGGGAAGGACGACAACTCCAAGGCAACAACCAGCGTGATCAGATCGATGCTTCCGGCGAGGAGGACAAATCCGGTCACGCTCGTGGCGAGGAGGAAGAAATACTCGGGCCGCACGTCGCCGCGGACATCTTTGAGATTCCCTCCGATGAGCACGCAACCGATGTACCCGAGAGCGAAGACCAGCTTGAGCCACTGCGAGAACAGGTCGACACGGTAGGCTTCATCGAAGAGCACGGCCTCGACGCGGAACGTTGCGAGCACGGCCAGGGCCATCCCCGCGCCGGTGGCTACAGACACCCAATGCGCCGCGCGCACACGGTCTCCGCCGAGCGTGAGGCAGAAAAGCACGAGCACTCCGGCGAGCAGGATCCACTCGGGCAGAAAGGCGAAGGCTACGGATGGTTGGGCGTCGGGCATGATCTCGTTCAACGTTCAGGCGTTCGGCGTTCAGGGTTACGGTTGGGCGGCTCTGCCGACGATTTCGAGGAGGTTTTCGATACTTGTCTCCATGATACCGATAAACGGTCCGGGTTGGAGTCCGATCCAAAGGATGAAGACGAGGAAGGGCGTGAGGATGAGGATCTCGCGCAGGCCGATGTCGGCGACGGCGGAATGGTCGGGGTTGTTTGTGCCGCCATAGGCGACGCGCTGGAGAATGCGCAGGTTGTAGGCGGCGGCGATGACCACACCGGGCACGGCGGCGAGCGCGAGGGCGACCGAGACCTTGAAAGCCCCGCCGAGGACGAGAAACTCGCCGATGAATGAGTTCGTGCCCGGAAAGGCGAGCGAGGAAAGGCAGAAAATTCCGAGGAAGAAGGCGAAGACCGGCATCTGCTTCCCCACCCCGGCGGACTTCGAGAGATCGCGCGTATGGAGACGCTCATAGAGAATACCGACGGCGATAAAGAGCGCTCCCGTCGTGACGCCGTGGTTGATCATGACGAGCGCGCCGCCGACGGTGCCGTCCTGCACGAGCGAGAAAATCCCGAGCGTGGCGAAGCCCATGTGCCCGACGCTCGAATACGCCACGATCTTCTTGAGGTCCGACTGGGCGAGCGCGGCGAGTCCCCCGTAGATAATGGCGATGATGGAGAGCCAGAGAACGAAGGGGGCCAGCTCCACCGTCGCCAGCGGCGTGATCGGGAGGCAGAAGCGCAGAAAGCCGTAAGTCCCCATCTTCAGAAGAATACTGGCGAGGAGGACGCTCCCGGCGGTGGGCGCCTGCACGTGGGCGTGCGGCAGCCACGTGTGGAAGGGAAACATCGGCACCTTGATGGCGAAGGAAATGAAAAACGCGCCGAAGATCCACAGTTGGAAACCGCGGTCGAACGGTTGATCCATGAGGGCGGGAATACTGAAGGTCCCCGCCTCAATGCGCAGGGCGATGATAGCGACGATGAGCAGAACCGACCCCGCCATGGTGTAGATGAAAAACTTGATGGCGGCGTAGACGCGCCCTGCCCCGCCCCACACCCCGATGAGGATGCTCATGGGAATGAGCATCGATTCCCAGAAGATGAAAAAAAGCACAAAATCGAGCGCGGTGAACACGCCCGTCATAGCGGTCTGCATGACGAGCATGCACACCATGAACTCGCGCGTGCGCAGCGTCACCGAAGTCCACGAAGCGAGGACACAGAACGGCGTGATGAGGGTGGTGAGGAGAACGAGGAGCAGGCTGATGCCGTCGACCCCGAGGGCGTATTCCATACCGAGGAGCGGAATCCACGCGCGTTGCTCGACAAACTGAAACTCCGCCGTGGAGGCGTCGAAGCCGCCCAATAGAGAAAGCGAAAACAAACCAATGGCCGAGGTGGCGAGGAGTGTCCACCACCGCACCGCGCGCCCGGCGGGCAGAAGCAAGGCCACCGCCGCCGCCGCAAGCGGAGCGAAAATGAGGATGCTGAGGATCGGAAGTCCGGCGCTGGGTTCGGGCAGATTCATGACGGATCAGTGCCTCAGGCGAGGAAGTAAAGCAGGAGAAGGAGGACCGCGAGGGCGGCGAACGCGAGGGTGAGGCTCTGCTGGAGCGAGCCGCGCTGGGCAGGGCGCAGCCGATTTCCGAGGACGCGCACGGCGCGGGCCGTGCCGTCGACGGCGCCGTCGACGACGCTGTTGTCGAAGCGCCCCACCCCGAGGGCCGAACGCATGAGCTGCCGGATACCACCTGTTTCGTGGATGACGGCCCACATACGGTCGAGCGCCTGCAGCGGCACAGCGGCGACCCACGCGAGGCCGCGCCCGCCGGCGCGGTAGAACCAGTCGAGGTCGAGGCTCGTCGCCGCCTTCGGCTCCAGCTTTTTGCGCAGGAGGTAAAACCCGAGTGCGGCGAAGGCGAGCAGTTGCAGCGTTTCCGAGAGGTGGTAGGACGTGAAGGGCCTATAATCAACGGCGTGGGGCAGGAGCGCGTAGAGCGTGCCGGGAAAGACGCCGATGAGGAAGCACAGAAGCGCCGTCACCCCCATCGCCGCCGTCATGTTCCAGCCGGGATCGGCGGCCCGTTCCCATGTCTCGTTGTCCGCGCGCCGCGCGCCGAACCAGATGAAGTAGACCAGCTTCAAGTTGATACTCACGAAGGTGCCGACGGAGGCGAGCATAAGGAGGAACGCCGCCGTGTAGTGGTGCGCGTCATACCCCGCCGCAATGGTCATACCCTTGCTCACGAACCCGCTGAAAAGCGGCACGGCGGAAATGGAGAGTGCGCCGATGAGCGTAAAGAACATCGTCCACGGCATCCGCGCGTAGAGACCGCCCAGTTCCGTGAACTTGCTGCGGCCCGTCATGTGCAGGACGGCGCCGCAGCCCATGAAGAGGAGACCCTTGTAGAGGATGTGGGCGAAGGCGTGAGCTACGGTCCCGTTGACCGCCATGGCCGTGCCGATACCGACACCCGCGACCATAAAACCAACCTGGCTGACGATGTGGTAGGACAGGAGGCGGCGCGGATCGTTGACGAGGAAGGCATAAACCACCCCATAGAGTGCCATGACAACGCCGAGAACGATGAGGATCTCAAAGCCCGCGAACCCGCGGCAGAGGGCATAGACGGCGGTCTTGGTCGTGAAGGCGGAGAGAAACACCGAGCCGCTGAAGGTGGCGGCAGGATAGGCGTCGGGCAGCCACGAATGAAGCGGAACGGCGGCGGCGTTGAGAAGGATGCCGATGAGGATAAGCCATGTGCCGGGTCCCGCTTCGGCCCGCGCGAACGCCTCGAACCCGAAGTCCCCGCCCTGCGCCGCGCCGTGCAGGACGATACCGGCGAGGAGCGCTACCCCGCCGAAGGTATGGACGAGCAGGTAGCGGAAGCCGGCGGCGAGCGACTGCGGTGTGCGCCGCGCCCAGATAAGGAATACCGAGGAAACCGCCATTAGCTCCCAGAAAAGGAATACAACGAGGAGGTCGCCCGCGAAGATGACACCGAGCGAGCCGCCCACGTAGGTCCACGCGGCCACGTGTTGTCCCGTGTCCTCCACCTTGAGGGCGTAGAGCGAGCCGATGAGGCACATGAGCGCCATGATGACGGCGAAAACCCGGCTGAG
>SKLD01000396.1 GCA_007123395.1 Opitutales bacterium | reverse complement strand
GTCGCCGCCGATCTGCGCGCCGCCGGCATCGAACCGGTGCTGCGGACAGAGCTGCACGCAAAATCCCGTTCCGCCCCTGCGAATACCCGCGTCTACGTAGCCGACACAACGGGCGAACTGCGCCGCTTCACACAACTGGCTGACGCTGTCTTCGTGGGTAAGTCACTCCCCCCGCACCGGCAGGGGCAAACACCCATCGAAGCGGCGGGCTATGGTAAACCAGTCTTCTTCGGTCCGGGCATGAAAGAGTTTTCCGACATCGCCGCCGCCCTCGTGCGTGAAGGCGCCGCCGAGGTCGTGCCGGACGCCGCGAAACTTGCCCCCCGCATTGCGCCGGTTCTCGCGGACCCGCATGAGCGCGACCGCCGCGGCACCGCCGCCCGTCATTGGTTCGAAGCCAATCGCGGCGCCGTTGACCGCGCATGGGACCACATACGCAGCGGGCTCGAAGTTCATGCCCGTTCACATTCGTGAACCAGTGAAGATTTTGCTGCCGAAATTGCTTTAGCCCGACTTTCTCAACTCACCCCCTGAATTCACTCTTTCCGGGGGGTCGACCGCCCGCCAAGCCGCATGGTTAGCGGGGATGTCTTCCCGCAACCCCCTGTAGTGCGGACCTACCCTCTTCCCGAGAGGCGGTTTGGGCGTTAGATGGCGTGCCGTTATGTTTTTGAAACGCAATTGTCGGCGCAAGGACGGCAAGGACCACGACTACCGGAACATCGTGGAGAACAACCGCGGGCGCCTGCCGCCCTCGCGCGAAGGCACCGACTGGGCCGCGATCCTGCAAACCCTTGTCAGCTACCGTCTCATCTCTCCCGGCAGCGTTCCGAGGCCGCCGGACGACATTCGAGGCGAAGCCGAAGACATGGCGGCTGCACCGCGAGTGGTTCGAATATCTGGCCGGCGCCCCGCGCGCCCCCCTGGGCAGCCTGCATCAATCCGTGCTCCGGAAGGTGGTCGTCCACGAGTGGGCGCGCCCGCTTGGCGGTGGCGGAAAGCGCCCGATGGACTGAAAGGTGCGGCGCACGGAATCATCGAAGACGGGGTTGCCCGAGCGTTCGACGAAGTCTACCCGCCCGATGCGTCCGTCGGCACCGACCTCGAAACGCACGCGGGCAACGTGATCCACCCCCACCGGTTCAAAGGCGGCGCGCAGTCGCGCTCGGATGGTATTGAGGTAGGCCTCCATCTCGCTCTGTTCGCGCGAAGAAGCGGCACGGTAGTCCTCCAAGGTGACATCGGACACCTCGCGCAGACGCTCGCGGATACTTGTCTGAATGCGCGGCTGGGGGGCGACGGGACGCGGACGCGGCTCAACCCGCTGGACGCGTTCGGGCAGGTTGCGGTCGCGTGCCCAGTCTTCAAAGCGCACTTGACGCGGCGGCTCCGGTGCCGGCGCGGGAGGTGGGTCCGGCGGCGGAGGCTCCGGCAGGGGGGGGATTTCCTGCAGCTCCTCCAGTTCCTCGACGGTCAGCGGCGCGGGATCCGGCTCCGCAGTCGGGGGCGTCGGCGCGCGGTGCGGCGACGGCGGCTCCTCGGCGAGAGATACAAGCTCGAAGACATGCATCGGCTCTTCCGTACGCAGCCGGTCGAGGACGACAAATACCACCGCCACCACAACCACGAGGGCGTGCAGCGCGAAGGCGGTCAAAAGCGCCGGTCTGTTCGAAGATCCTTGCATTTCCCGGAAGACCCTACTCTCCCCGCGTTTCCAAACTGATGCGCGAGAGATTGAAACTCTTGATGATATCCATCAAATCGACGACACGCTGGTAGGGCAAGCGTGCATCCGCGCGGATCGAAATGACCGGCGGATCCGGCTCAAGGGCGAAGAGTTCGAGCCGCTCGCGTAATTCGCTTTCCGACACGCCCTCCGCCCCCCAAAAATACTCCCCCGCTTCGTCGATGGCGATCTCCTGCAGGCGCGGGCGCTCGCGCTCCTGCGGACGCACCGTCTCAAGGGGCAGCGCGATGTCGATCGACTGTTCGAGCAGCGGCGCCGTGATCATGAAGATGATGAGCAGCGCAAAGGCGAGATCGATCAACGGAGTAACGTTGATCTCGGACATCGCGCCGAGGCGCTCCTTGCGGTGGAAGACGCGTGCCATGGCCTCAGGAGCGGTCCTTCGCCTCCAGTTCGATGCGGTCGGCAAGGTGACTGGCAAAGTTCTCCAGTTCTGTCACCATGACCTTCACCTGCGTGAGCAAGTAGTTGTAGCCGAAGACTGAGGGGATGGCCACGAGCAACCCCGCCACCGTGGTCAGGAGTGCGCCGGAGACCCCCGGAGCCAGCGCGCCGATGCTCGCGCTTCCCTGCGTCGTGATCGATCCGAAGGCGTCCATCACACCCCACACCGTTCCGAGCAAACCCATAAACGGCGCGCCCGCCACGATCGAACCGAGCAGAATCATCTTCGACTCATATTGAATCGTCCCGCGCGCCACGCTGCGCTGCAAGGCGTTCTCCACGTGGCCCACGGCGTAATCGCTCCCGGACGCGCGGTGGAAAGCCTTCACCGCCTCGCGCGCGAGTTCCGCGTAGGGCCCCGCCGCACCGCCGAACTTTGGGTCGACACGCAAAACCCGCTCCGTCTTCGCCACCCGCGCCTCAAAGGCCGTGTTCCCACCGCGCAGCCGGCCAAGATCCCAGTATTTGCCGATCATGATCGTCCACGCAAGCAGGCTAAAGACGATGAGGAACAGGATAATCACCTTCCCCGCCATGTTTGATTGACCGAAATACTGCACGACATTCGCCAACCACGGCGCCCCGCCGAAGACAGCCCCCGCCCAATGTTCACTCCAAAGCGTCATCATCCAATCCACGCAGGGTAGACGGGACAGGGGCGAGTCCAATTCAAAAAAAAGATGCACCCAGCCCTCCCCCAAAACCGCCGCGCCCGTTTTTCCGTTTGCCCCGCGCCCACGCACCCCTCTACTTTACCCCCCCTTCATTCCGGAGGGTTGGCAGAGTGGACGATTGCGGCGGTCTTGAAAACCGCTGAGCCGCAAGGCTCCGGGGGTTCGAATCCCTCACCCTCCGCCATTCGAACCTCTCACAAACCGCTCTTCAGCGGAATGACGTGAATGCCGGTTCGGGTCATGTTTTGGAAGCCGCCCGGGCCATCGCCGGAGGCACCGAAAAGGTAGGCCGGACGACCGTTTTCAAAGAGGATGAAGGGCCGCTCGAATTGCCCCAGCACTTCGGCCGTCCCGTCGTCGAAAGTCACTTCACGGCTCCATGCCTTCACCTGCGGGGCCAGCCGCCACTCCACGCCATCCTCCGAGAGGGCATGGATGCCGGCATGCCGCTCCCCCGAAATGTTCCCCGTCATGTCCTTGGCGATGAGGGCATAGCCGCCGTCCGGACGCTGCCAGACAAAGGGGTCCTCCAGCTCGCCCCCGAGGGCACGGATATCGAAAATCGGCTCGCCCACGACAACGGTGTAGGGACCGCGGTAGTGCGGTGCCTTCGCCACGCCAAAAACCATCCGCCCGTGGGTGCCGTCGGGCTCGTAACGCCGCGCCTTGAAGACGAGGAGCACCGATCCGTCGGCATGCACGACAGGCGCTGGATTGGAGACGAGAAAGCTATAGAAAGTTCCGGGGCGCACATCCAGAATCGGCCGCTCAAAGCGTTCCCACGGCCCTTCCAGACTCTCGGCCGTCGCCAGCCCGATGCGCTTGCCCGCGCGCGCGGCGATGCAACGCGGATCGGTGAGTTCAAAGCGCTCGCCGCGCGGCGCGTCACCGAGGGGATGGGTACTGCCCATGTAGAAAAGCATATAGGTATCACCGTGCTTCCGGATGGTCGGATTGTGCGTCGAGCGACCGTCCCAGTATTCAACCCCCCGCGCGGGCAGCACCACCTCCTTGAATTCGTAGGGTCCCTCCGGCGCGTCCGCGACCGCGCGGATGACTTCGGAGTTCGTCATCCACCCTGGATGAAAGGTGATGTCCTTGGGCCAACGCGAGGCGAAGAGATGATAGCGGCCGTCGTCGCCCTTGATGACGGAGGGATCCCAGACCCAGTAGCCATCCAGCCAGAAACCGGAGTCGCGCTGGATCGGACCCATGGCGGGGAAGTTTTCAGCGTGTGTATTCATGCTGGAGCAAAGAACAAGTCCAAGGAGAAAGGAGCAAACGGTTTTCATGCCGCCTAGCATCCTGTGGTGAAGCCGGGGCGTCAAGGTCGCGGCAAAGCCGGGGAAACTGCGCAAAAACGGCAGGATGGCAGTCGGATAACGGGCGGAAATACAAGTTCTCAAAGAAATTTGTGCTTGCAAAGAAACCGGTGTGTGCCATGCAGCGATGTTATTGGATGGTTTTTGTGGATAAATTTTCTTGAAGAAATAGCTTGTGTTCTGTCTTCGGAGCTTCATTGTTAGTTTTCTTATGGGTGAAATCAGAATAAAACGTGAGGACGGGCCGGCGGTATATCATGTGACATCGCGGGTGATTCAGAAGCGGCGCTTGCTGTTGGAGGGGCAGCGGGAGGTGTGGGTCGCGGCGCTGCACCGTGCGGCGGAGTTCAGCGGCGTGGAAGTGATCACGTATTGTGTGCTGGAGACGCACTTTCATATTCTTGTGCGCATCGATCCGGCGGCGCGCATGTGCGACGACGTGACGCTGGTGCGGCGCTACCGCGCGCTCTACGGTGCTTCGCGCGCGCAGTGGAGCGGGCTCAACGCGGATGAACTGGCGCATGCGCTCGCCAACGATCCGCCGGAGACAGCGGAGGCGCTGCGGGAGCGGCTGCGCCGGCGCATGGGGGACATCTCGGAGTTCATGCGCACCTTGCGGCAGCGCTACACGCGGTGGTTCAACCTCGCGCACGGGACGGCGGGGACGCTGTGGGCGGAG
>SKLD01000469.1 GCA_007123395.1 Opitutales bacterium | reverse complement strand
TGACGGATCTGCCGGAGAACTACCGCTGGTGCGGCTACACGGAGGCGCTGGCGGGGAAGGAGGATCTCTGCCGCGCGCTGGCCGCCTGCTTTCCTGCGGCGAATACCACGGCGGACGCGCTTGCGTGCTACCGTCTGCTGATGTTCGGGAAGGGAGCGGGGGCGAAGGGCGACGGCACGGGCGCACGCATCGACCCGGCGGAGCTGCTGGAGGCGGTGAAGAACGGCGGGGAGTTGCAGCCGCACGAGCTGCTGCGGCTGCGGGCGCGGTTTCTCACGGAGGGCCGTGCGCTGGGAACGCGTGAATGGCTGGAAGACGGAGAAGGCGCTCGTGTCCTTGCCATGCTGAAGCGTCCACCGCCGTGCCGGCCCGTTGAATTCCTCGACAACGTGGATATGGCGGTTGCGCGCTCGCGGGCGGCGTACTGCGCCCTTGAGAATCCGGGGGAGTAACATTCGTTGTCGCCTGTATGACCGGTCAGGGTAATTCCAACAAAGTAGAATTAAGTGTGGGCCTCTTGACGTAGGGCGGCGGCAAGGCACCTGCTCTTCGAGGCGCTCACGGCGGCGGTGCTTCAAATGAGAGCGAGGGTGTAGCTGCCCCATTCACCAGGTGCGAGCGGCGCGGGTATGCCGTCGGAGCGGAGGCGGTGAAAGCGGTAACCGAGCGGGCGCAGTTCGTCGAGGATGGAACCGTGATCCGTTCCCTCGCGGCGGAACCGCGGGAGCGTCTCGAAGTAGAGCGCGGGCTTCCAACGGCGAAGGGTGCGTGCGGCACCGCGCAGGACCGGTTCCTCCATGCCCTCGACATCGATCTTGATGAAGTCGAGGCGGTCAATGCCGAGATCGGGCACGACATCGTCAAGCGTCCGCACCGGCACGGGCACGTCTCCTGAATGGCGAAGCCAGCCGTTGCCGGGATTGCCGGGTTCCTCGTGCCAATAGAGCGTGCCGGAAGTGTCGCCGAGGGCGAAGGGATGGACCTCGACGGAACGCGCGAGGCCGGTATTGAGGGCAAGGTTGGCTTCGAGGCGCTCGCGGTTGGGCGGGGCCGGCTCGAAGGCATGAATCCTGCCCCCCGGACCCGCTTGCTTGGCGAGACCGAGGCTGACTGCACCAACGTTGGCGCCGATATCAAGGGCGACCGCGCCGGGCGTTAGATTACTGCGGATGTAGTGCTGGAGTTCGGGCTCATAGCTACCTGTCCAAGCAATCCTCTCGACGAGGTAGCGGGTGTCGATGTGCAGGCGCACGTCGCCAAGGTATTCATTGTAGACAAAGCGCATACCGCGCGGGGCCGCTTTGCGCCAGTTGGGCCACTTTTCCAAGACGCGGTGCCGGAACCCGGGCGGCAGACAGTTGAGGCAGAGGTTTCGGAGGGTGCGGCTGACTTGCGGCATCCATTCACGCTACGGTGCCGGGACACACGGTCAACCCGCCGCGCGGCATGCATAACGGTTTTTCTACCTTGTAACAGAGGCCTTCCTACGCAAGATTGCGATTCTTGAAGAAATTGCCGGGGCATTCTGCCCGGGGCGAACGAGGAATAGGGATGGCCGCTGAGGAAGGGGACAGGTATCAAGACGGTTCGGAGAACCGCTCAAGCGACGCCGGAGAGCTGCACCTCGCGCAGGGCCAGCTCGCGGTTTTTTTTAATCATGCGCCTATCGGAATCAGTTGGCGCGAGGTTGACGAGCGCGGCCAGCCCGGAGCGAATCACGTCAACGCGCGTTTTTGCGAAATTATCGGCATGAGCCGGGAAGAAGCGCTCGACATTCGCAACGTGATGGAGGCGACGCACCCGGAGGACCGCCTCAAGCAGATCGAGCTGACGCGCGAGGTCTACGAGGGGCAGCGCGACCGCTTCGCACTGGAAAAGCGTTACGTCCACAAGGACGGCAAAACCGTGTGGGCCAACCTCATCGTGGCGGTGCTGCGCAATGAGGCGGGGCGCGTGACACATCACTTTGCCATGCTCGAAGACATTTCGGGGCGGCGCGCGGCGGAAGAAGAACTTCGCAACAGCGAGCGGCGCTGGCGCAACTACCTGCACACCTCGAGTGAAATCCTCTACGCCCTCACGCCGGACTTTACATACAAATTTCTGTCGCGCGCTTGGACGCGCAAGCTCGGGCATCCGGTGGAGTCTGCCCTCGGGCGCTCCTTTTTCGACTTCGTGCATCCGGACGACGCCGACGCCTGCCGTGCGTTCCTTGAGGCGGTGGTCGACGACGAGCCCCGTCCCGACCACATCGAATACCGTGCTAAGCATCTTGACGGGAGCTGGCTGTGGCATGCCTCGGCGGGTTCGCGCTATGTCGACCAGCAGGGCGTGCCTTCCTTCTTCGGGGTGGGGCGCGACATTACGCTGCGCCGGCGGGCACAGGAGGAGTTGAAGGCCGCGCTCGCCCGCCGTGAGGAGCTCGAGCGCATTATCGACCGCTCGCCTTCGGTGGTGGTGCTCTTTCGCGCGGAAGGCGGGCAGTGGCCGGCGGAGTTTGTCTCTGCCAGCATCCGCCAATTTGGTTACGAGCCGCGGGTGTTCACGGAGGGCAATATGGATTTCTTGAATATCGTGCACGAGGATGACCGCGACCGCGTGTCTTCCGAGGTGGATGCGCACGCCGCTGCCCGGCATAACGAATACAAACAGGAATACCGCATCCGCTGCCCCGACGGGCGGGTGCGCTGGATAGACGACCACACTGTCGTGCGTCGCGACAAGAGCGGACGGGTGACGCACCACGAAGGCGTGCTGACAGACATCTCGGGGCGCAAAGAGGCGGAGGAAATGGCGCGTGCCGTGAGCGAGCGCGAACTGCGCATGGCACGTGATGTGCAGCAGCACCTGCTGCCTGTGGACTTTCCGGCTATGGACGGATGCGAAGTGCAGGCCATGGCCCAGCCGTCGGGTCAGCTCGGGGGTGATTACTACGACGTATTTGCGGTCGGTGGCGGGCGTTACGGATTGGTCATAGCCGACGTCTCCGGCAAGGGCGCGCCCGCCGCCTTGATGATGTCGGCCTGCCGCTCTTCCCTTCGACTCCTCGCGCAAGGGGAGACATCTCCGGCCAAAGTCATGTGCGCGCTCAATCGCACGCTCGTTGCGGACATGCCGCCACGCATGTTCATCACCTTGTTTTACGGCATCTTCGAACCGGCTGGAGGCAAGCTTCGCTATTGCCGCGCCGGTCACGAGCCTGCGCTTGTTCTCCGCGCGGGCGAGAGTGAGCCGGAGTTGTTACAGGCCGGAGGGATGGCCCTTGGCATGGCCGACGGCGAACTCTTTGACGACGGAGTTGAGGAGGGGACCTGTCACTTGCGCAGCGGCGATATGCTCGCTCTATACACCGACGGAGTAAACGAAGCCGTGAACGCCCATGGCGAGGAATTTGGCCGTCAGCGCATGGTCGACGCCCTCTGCCGCTATGCCGAACAACCTCTCGACGCCGTCCTCGCAAGGCTCGACCGGCACCTCCGCCGCTTCTCCGCGCTCGACCCAATGACCGACGACCGCACCGTGCTGCTCCTGCGGATCGGTTGAGTTTTTACTTGGTCCGGAGCCCGGGGCTAAGATGGCTGCCCGGCCAAGGGTGATGGGGTAAACCCGCCTCCGCCGATTGATTTGCCGGAGTTGTGTCCAACCGGGGAGTTGACCATCCGCAGCCGGTATGCTTGCATCGGCCATGCTTTATCGCGATTTCGGCAAAACGGGTTTCAAGGTGTCGGCGATCGGCCTCGGCACATGGAATATCGGCGGCCAATGGGGCGAGATTGATGACGCCACGGCGTGGACCACGGTCCGCAGGGCACTCGACTGCGGGGTCACGCTCTTCGATGCGGCGGAGTCCTACGGGTTTCCCTACGGCACGTCGGAGGAACGCCTCGGGCGCGCGCTGGCGGGGGACCGGCATCGCGTGCGCATCGTCACCAAGGTCGGCAACTGGGGCAAGCGGGAGGACACGCCCGTGCCGAAGAACAACCCGCACTTGCTGCGTCTCTGCGCCCATGCCTGCCTGTACCGCCTGCGCACCGACTGGATCGACACGCTCCTCTGCCACGAGGGCAATATTGAGGATCCTTCCGTCTATCTCGAAGCTTTCGAGGATCTCAAGCGCACCGGGCACATCCTCAGCTACGGGATTTCCACGGACAGCCTCGACGTGCTGCGGCGCTTCAACGCCGACGGCGGGTGTTCGGTCGTGCAAGTGAACTACTCGCTTCTCAACCGCGCGCCCGAAGAGGAGTTCCTCCCATATTGCGAAGCGAACGGCATCGCCGTTTTGGTGCGCGGTCCGCTCGCCATGGGCCTGCTCTCGGGCCGGTATTCTGCACAGACCCGCTTTGAGGACTCGGTGCGTGCGAACTGGCACCGTGATCCCGCCAAGGAAAAACAGTTGCGCGAGCGCCTTGCCGCCGTCTACCGGCTCAGAGAAGTCGTCGAGCCCGGCGCCGACATGATCCGCGCCGCTTTGCGCTACACGATCTCGCATACGTCATGCCCGGTCGCTATTCCTGGAGCGAAGTCACCGGCCCAGGCCGAACTCAATGCCTCAGCGGGCGAACGGCTCCTCGACGAAGCGGAGCGCGGGCGTCTGCTCGCCGCACTCACGGACCGATGATTCCACACAAAAAATCAGGGAGGGTATAGGCAATGCGCCATTCAATCACCTCGGTGGTTATTTCTTGGCAAAATTTCTTGAAGAAAAATTTTGTGTTTGGGTTCCAGACTATCCATTGTTACTTCTGTTATGGGAGAAATCAGAATAAAACGTGAGGACGGGCCGGCGGTTTATCATGTGACATCGCGGGTGATTCAGAAGCGGCGGTTGCTGTTGGAGGGCCAGCGGGAGGTGTGGGTGGCGGCGCTGC
>SKLD01000523.1 GCA_007123395.1 Opitutales bacterium | reverse complement strand
CGTTGAGCCCGCTCCACTGCGCCCGCGAAGTCCCATAGAGCGTGCGGTAGCGCCGCACCAAGGTGGCGTCATCGCACTGCCGCACAGCCGGATCGATGCGCACAAGAATGTGGAAGTGCGTCTCCAGCACACAGTAGGTGATCACCTCCACCCCGCTGAACTCCGCCGCACGGTGCAGCGCCGCCACCCACACCTCCCGCTGACCCTCCAAGAGCAACCGCCGCTTCTGGATCACCCGCGATGTCACATGATAAACCGCCGGTCCGTCCTCACGTTTTATTCTGATTTCCCCCATAATGAGCTAATCGTGAAGCACACGGATACCGAACACAAGACATTTCTTCAAGAAAATTTTCCACACGATGAAAAGATTTGATGAAGCACTGTATGCCACCTTCCGGAGACACATTACAACATCAAATTTCGTCGAGAAAATATGTTCGGGCTGCTGGTTGCGCCCGTGTTGGGCAGGCATTCCAGTGTCGCCCAAATGGTCCGGGAGGTCGGTCGGGGGGAGCAGGTCGACTGGAGGATTCGCGCCATTGTATACTTTCCCGCGCGGACGGGTTCTCGCTTTCCTACGTACTGCGCGGGGACCCGTTGCGAAGCAGAGAGGTCTCCCCGAACGCCGCATCGGCGGCAACTCAAACGCGGAGGTCCTTCTGATCCCCCGTGCGGTTCCCCGGCAAGCATTGGAAGCTTTGGGCTACCGTGCGGAGCGGGCTTGCCTCCGGCGCGGGGACGGTGACGATGGCGGGATGGATTTGTCGGTTACCCGGGATTATTACGAACATGGCAGCGTGGTGGATCACTACGCCCACGCGGCGGCGGAGATCGGTTTGTGGCGCTCGGAGGAGGCGGTCTTTCGCGAAGTGTTTGCCCGCGGCGATTGTCTGCTTGAATTGGGCACGGGTACAGGACGCATCGCGCTGGGGCTGTGCGAGTTGGGGTACACACGCGTCATTGGCGTGGATATTTCGCGCGCCATGATCAAGCGGGCGCAGCGCTTGCGGAAGATTCTAGAGTATGAGGCGGCCTTTCAGGTGATGGACGCCTGTGACCTGAAATTCGACGACGGGACCTTTGACGGCGCGATTTTCGGCTTCAACGGGCTCATGCAGATTCCCGGTCGGGAGAACCGGCGGCAGGCATTGCGGGAGATTCAGCGCGTGTTGCGGCCCGGCGCGGTCTTCGTCTTCACAACTCACGACCAACACGCTCCGGCATACAAGCGGGTGTGGAAAGAAGAGGCGAAACGTTGGGCGGCCGGAAAACAGGACCGCAGTCTCCTTGAGTTTGGCGACCGCTACGAAGAGACGGAGTTCGGCAGGCTGTTCGTCCATGTTCCGACAGGCAACGAAGTGCGTGAAGACCTCAAAGCGACTGGATGGAAGTGCGATTCCGACGCGCTGCGCTCTCAGATCGCGAAGGAGCCGGGCGATGTGACGGAGTTTTCGGACGACTGCCGTTTCTGGATCGCGCGCAAACCGGAGGAGGCGGAAGCCGCTTCGTGAGCGTGAGTGAGAAGGCCATGGAAGGGAACCGCCGTCTCTGGGACGCATGGGCGGAGGCCCACTTTGGCTCCGCGTTCTACGGCGTGGATGAGTTCCGCGCGGGGGAATCGACGCTACCGGATTTCGATACAGAGGCCGTCGGCGCGGTTGACGGGAAACGTTTACTGCATCTGCAATGTCATTTCGGTCTCGATACACTGTCATGGGCACGCCTTGGGGCAGTGGTCACCGGACTCGATTTTTCGCTGAAGGCAGTCGGCATCGCACGCCGTTTGGCGGAGTCATGCGGACTGCGGGCCCGCTTCGTGCATGCCAATGTCTATGAGGCTGCCGCAAGACTCGGCGGCGAACGCTTCCCGGTGGTCCTCTCCACGGCGGGTGTGCTGCCGTGGCTTCCCGACATCCCGCGCTGGGCAACGGTGGTGGCATCGGTCCTTGAACCGGGCGGGTTGTTCTACCTGCGTGAGTTTCATCCGGTTTCGCAAGTATTTTGCCCGTCTTCCGATAATCCCCGCGCGCCGGAGTTGCGGTATCCGTATTTTCCCACCGGCGAGCCGATACGCGAAGCGGCGGAGACCAGCTACGCGGGCGCTGAGGCGGTCACTGGCGAAACAAGCTGCGAGTGGCCGCACTCGTTGGGCGAGGTCGTCCAATCCCTGCTCGGCGCGGGCCTGCGACTGGAGACGTTGCGCGAGTTTCCCTTCACAACCTACCGGTCGTTTCCGTGGCTGGAGGAGGGGACGGACGGTCACTGGCGGTGGCCCGGCGACCAGTCGCCGCTGCCGCTCATGTATTCACTGCGCTGCCGCGCGCCGGATGGAGCAAAGGGCTGAACTATATGGAAGAAAAGGATACATTGGCAGGCTCTCCGCGCCTGCACATTATTCTCTTCAATCCTGAAATCCCGCAAAACACGGGCAACGTGGGCCGCCTCTGCGCCTTTACCGCGAGCCGCTTGCACCTCATCGAGCCGCTCGGTTTCACCATTACCGACCGGCACTTGCGCCGCAGTGGAATGGACTACTGGAAGTCGCTCGATCTGCACATCCACCGCAATTGGACGGCTTTCCGTGCGAGCCCGGCCGCGCCCCGGCGGTTGTGGCTGCTCACGACGCACGGCGGGCGGGGGCTGTGGGAGGCGGCATTCGCCCCCGGTGACGGCCTCGTCTTCGGCAACGAGGGACACGGCGCGCCGGACTGGCTGCACGCCGAGTTGGGGGCGACGTTCCGCCTGAGGATTCCGTCGTTTAGCGAGGCCCCGCTCCGGTCACTGAACCTCTCCACGGCAGCGGGCATCGCTGCCTACGAGGCGCTGCGGCAGACAGCGGGCTGATTTTCGTTGCGCCGCGTGCCGCGCGGGGGGAGGCTTTCCGTAGCCGGTCCCGCTTCGTCGAGCGGATGCGGCTTGCATTGACTAACCAGAACCGATGCCAACCACTACTCCTTCCTCCCGTGCCGCTGAGCGCGATTCCGCGCGTGTGCGGCTTGAGGCACTTTTCTCCGCCGGTGAACTGACGGCGGAGGATGTCGACTTTGTCGTCTTTCACTTCATGGCCTCTGATCCGGGCCTCTACCAACCTGCCGCCCTTGCAGCGGGTAGGCACCTCGTGCGGAACGGGCGGCTACGCGAGGCGCTCGCGGCCTACGCCGCGAGCCGTGGGCTCGCACTCGACGTGCCGGTGACGCTCAACGGCAGGCGCGCCGCCCGTCGCCTTCTCCTCGCTCTCGCGGTTGCCGTCGGGGCCGCTGCAGAGCGACCGGCACCGGAGGGGAGGGTTATCCTCCCGTGTCCACCGTTTGCACTCAAAGAGGGGCCTGACGGCGCGGCGCTTCTGCCGACGGCCCCGGTGGACTTGTCAGTTTGGCTTTACGCGCTGGAAGTTCTCGCCCGCAGTCCTGCCGCAGACGCTGCTGCGCCGGGCGTCCGCCTTGCCCTCGAAGCGGTGCCGGAGCATCCGGCGTTTCCTGTCTATCGGCGCGTTTCATGGCGTTGGGGTGATTTGCTTGCGCACACTCCGGAGGAAGAGCGTTTTGCCCTATGGAAGCGCGGTTTCTCGGTTGTGGAGAACCGGCTGCGGGAGATCTCCGGCGGCGGTAAGTTCGCTCGCGGGCTGCAAACCCTGTTCTTCGCCGACGGTGTGATCCGGGCAGGGGTAGCGGCCGGATGCGCCGATGCCGTGGCCGCCGTCGTCCGGGAGGCAGGGGTAACATCCGGTTTTCTCGGCTCCCGTCTGCGGGTGCATATTCGGCGCGCTGGAACGGTTTTGCCGGGTGAATACACTGTGCCTGCCTCGTCCGACCCGCTGTTTGCCCGTGCCTTCCGGCTGTGGGGCCGCCCGGAATCGCTCGATTCGGAGCGACCCGGCATCGACCCGGTCCATGCCGAGGCGGCGGATTTGGTCGGGGCGGTGCTCAGTCTGCTCGGCGACGAGTCTTCTTGGACCGCGCTTGAGGCGGGTGCCCGCGCTTTTGCGCTGTTCCTTGCCATGGACCTCCTCGAAGCGCTGCCGTTGGAGTTGGAGCAGGCGCGGGCCATGCTTCGCCGCGTCGGTCTCGCACCAAAGGATGTCCCGGATGAATCCGGGACGGGGCCAGGCGGCGCGGCTCTCCTTCTACAGGGAATTGTCGTACGCTGCCTCTCACTGGAACCGACTGTGCCGGAAGGTATTTTTGAGGAGGGACTGCTGCATGCGGTGGATGATTCCGCGTTGCTTCTTTCACTTGTCCCCGGGAACCGTCCGACTCCTTTGGCAGGCGGTTTGGCGGATGCTTTCGAGCACCGGCTGAGGTTGGGATTACGGCAGCAAGCAGGTGCTGATCCCGAGGCCGTGCTCGGGCGATTGCTTGTACGCGACGCCCATGCGGATGTGTTCGGCGCACTCGCCGAAGTGAGCCGCGACCGCCAATACCCAAAGTCGTCCGGCGGTGAATTTCCCCTGTATGAACTCTCACGGCATCTTCAGGATTCCGCACAGCACGGCACTGCCTGCAAGGCGGCAGAGGGCGTGCTCCGGCGGATATGGGCGCTGCGCGGGCGCGTCGTTGCATGCGGCGGCAGCGGCGAAGGGGCTCCGGCTCCGGCGGAGTGGGTCGCACGTTTGCGCGACAGCTATGGTTTTTCGGGCGACGGTGGAGCGGCCCGCAACGATTCAATCTTCGGGGTGGTGCGGGCTTTGAACTATCGCGATGCGCCGATGCTGCAGGGTGGCAAACCCGCGTGGAGTCCGCTCACGGCAACGGAATGGATCGCCGCTGCGGAAACTCACCTCGAGCGTCTCGACACACTGGCCGCGCGTATGGACCCCGGTTGCTGGCAAAGGGAAGAGGAGACCCGGCAAGCCGCCGGGGACTATGCAGAGGTTCTCAATGAACTGGAATCCTCCACCATCTTGCTCCTGCCCGCGCCCCTTCGCGCACCGCTTGAAGGCTTGTTTGCACAAGCACGTTCGCAGGTCGCGGCGTGGGCGCGCGCGGCGACGGGGCTCGCCGCGCTGTGGGAACCGGTGGGTAATGCCGGGGAGAGATGGTCGCCGCCATTCGCTGAGCGCGCTCTCAAATACGTGACGGACACTTTTCCCCCGGAGGTTGGGAAGGAGGTCCTCCTTACGGTTTTGACGGCGCTGTGCGAACGGGCTCGGGCGGGCTGCGCCGAGACGGCGGAAGACGCTTTCTTTGCGTGGGCGGGGGCCGTGCCGGACAAGCGGGGCTGGTCGGACACGGCAACAGACCTATGGCTCGACCGGGCGGCAGAACTATGGTGCGGGCGCCTGCGGTCAGCTCTGGAGGCGCGCGACGCGGAGCGGGTGACAGAGTATTTGCGCGATGCACGCTTCGGCACCCTGCGCACGCGGGCGGTTGCGGCGGACGTTCTCTCGGAGTGCGGCAAATGGGCGATGGACGCGCTGCGCCCCGGTGCCGCACGCGCCGCGCGTAAGCATGCGGAGACGGCGCGGGGTCTGCGGCCCTCCGGGCGGTTGGCTTTCGCGGGCACCTTTCTCCTTCACTTTTCGCCAGTGTGGATCGGTCTGCTCATCGGGGCCGTCCTCATGTTTGATTTCGGTGATGCATGGAAAGCCATGGCGGAGGAAGAACAACTTGGCGGAATCATCGCGACTTTTGTTCTCGGCATCACGGGCACGTTTCTCTACCTCGCCAACCAGCAGCGTCTCACGGTACGGCGCCCCGCTTCCGTCCGCGCCTTGCGTTTTTGGGGCGTGGAAACGGGCCGCTGCCTTGTCTTTCTCGGCGGATGTCTCGTTTTCACTTTTCTAGCCACGACGTTTCTTTGGTTTTTGCTTTCGGGTACCGACGAGGTGGTGAAGGGCGCGTGGGCCGTCGGACACATTGTCGTGTGGTCCGGATTTTCGCTGGTCTTCGGCGTCTTCCTCGGCCTCGTGGCCAAGGGCGGGGCGTGATCCGGCGTCGTCGCGGCCGGCGTAGACCGCCGTTTCGGTTGGAAGGCCGTAGCTGCCAGACCTCGGGGCGGCAGCCAGGCGGGTGCGGCCCGGCCGGTGTCGTGCATGTGCGGTCGGTGGGGATTGGTCCCGGCGGGGGCGGGGTGCTGACCAAAGGTCTCGCACCTTCTTTGGCGTTGCCCGGGCGGAACCAGTTGGTCCGGGCGCGTCTGAATTCGGAGAGGACGCCAGCGCTACCCCAACTCCTCCGCCAGCGCTTCTTGCAAGGGACCGCGCAGGCGGTCGGCGAGGCTTGGATTGGCGTAGGCCACCCATGCGACCGGCGACGTCGTGTCGAGCGGAGCGTCGAGCGGAGAGCCGTCGGGTTTCTCGATGACACACCCCGCTTCTTCGAGGAGCAGCGCGGCACCGACATCGTAGGGGTGACAAACGAGAATCTGCTTCCAACCTTCGGCGGCGTAGATGAGAGGCCGTATATCGCCCAACCAGCGGTCGCGGCCAGTGAGGATTTCATAGAATTGGCCGCCCGTGGAGAGGTATTGGTCGTCGAAGACCATTGCCCCGATGGCTTCGGCTCCATAAGCACGCAAAAGGGTTTGCTGCTCGATGCGCGCGACACGTTCTTTGGCACCCAGAAAGAACTTCACCAGCGAGGAAAACCCGTGAGCGACCTCGGTCCCCGCGTAGGGCCCGATTTTGAGGGGTCGCCGGCTGTTGTCGGCAAGGTTGACGCGGTGGGCGCGCACGCCCTGCCCGCGCACGGCGGAGAGCGTGTCGACAAGCGTCTGCTTTATCGTCGGCAGTTCCACAAGCACGGCGGCGGCCACGTCGCGCAGGGTAGTTGCCGCTCCCTTCTGCGGGGCGAGCGCGCCGATCATCCACGCGGACCGCTTGTCGTGCATGATCATGCGCGTGCCGTCAATCGGATCGATAATGAGTTTCCAACGGGTTTCGGCAAGGGCGGTTCCTGAGGGATACGCTTTCGCACCGTGCCCTTCGAGTCCCTCCATGACAAGCTCGACCGCTTCCGACGAAGGCCAGTTTTCCGCAAGCCATGTGAGGATGGCGGGTTCAACGAGTGCGTCGATACCGTAGATGGTGTCGGCGGCGGTCACCGCCGCGACATCGGCGAGGCGGGGATCCACCGCTCCGCCGCGCTGCTCAATGAGAGTGGCGCGGACATGCTCTCCGAGGGAGACGAGAAGATTGCGGAGGTGTTCGAGCGTCGGGTTGCTATTCATGTGGTCGGGAATCCGCGAACGGCGGGAGAGATGTCGGCAAAGCTTGGATGATCTACGGTTAAGAGCCTTACGGAGCAATGCGTAAAGCGCATACTTGCTTTCCGGCTCGCTCAATTTTTCGGCGACCCCTCATCACGCGCTCCGCCGAACCTGCATAAGCAGCCCAACGCCGGGAATCGTATCCGAAGATTCGCCGACGTAAACCGACCGATTTTTTCTACCGACGAATCAGTCGTCGGGCCTGAGCCGTTCGGCCTGCCGCGCGCGGAAAAGCTGCGCCTCGCGCCGACGGTAGTTAGGCGAGCGCACTTCCGAGGAAGGAAGGCGGATCTCGCCGCCCACGCGCATGATTTCTTCCTCGGTTTCGATCTGGCGGGCAAGAAGCACTTGCTCGCGTTCGCGCAAGGCCTCGTTTTCCCGGCGCAGTTGATCAAGTTCCTCTTGGCGGCGGCGGAGAACGGTTTCAAGGTCTTCCACTTCCTCTTCGGCGGCTTCGGCCACTTCGACCTCGCGGCGTTCGCGTTCGGCACGGAGTTCCTCGAGGCGGCGGTTGGCCGCTTCCTGCGCCTCGGCCAACTCTTCAATACGTTGCCGCAACTGACGGCTTTGCTCCTCGGCCCGGCGGCGCTCGGCGGCCTCACGTTCAAGGCGCTCGTTCAGAGCGGCGACACGGCGTTCGCGCGCCTCTTCCTCTTGGGCGGCCCGTTCTTCGGCCATGCGGCGGGCTTCTTCCGCCATTTCCGCTTGCAGCCGCGCTTCTTCTTCGGCTGCTGCAATGGCACGGCGTTCGCTTTCGAGCGCTTCGCGCTCTTGCCGGATTTCCGCCGCGCGCTCTTCTTCGAGGCGAGCCATTTCACGCTGTGTCGAGCAAGTTGTAAAAAACAGGATGACGGCGATGACCGCAAGGACGGCGGCGACGATGGTAGAGATGAAATTACCCATAAAGAGACCTCCCAGTTTGGTTTTGAATCAACAACTTAGGTAATTTGAGGAGAAGATTCAAGTTTTATTGATATGATTTGTCGGCTTTGCTCTGCGGGCTTGTGCGGCGGGCCGTCACCTGTTTTGAATCAGGGGTTATGGTATCTTTCATCCGCAAAGTCCTCGTTTGGCTGGCTGCCTTCGGCGTGGCCCTCGGCCTCTTCGTTGTCTTCATTTTTGTCTCCATCGCGGCGCTCGGCGCCCTCTTTTCCCCGAAGCCGGTCGTCGTAAAGGAGGGCTCGGTGCTCGTCCTCAATCTCGACATGAGTATCCCGGACTCGCCCGAGGCCGATGATCCGCTGGCAAAGGTGCAGGGCCTGCTGGGAGGCACCGTGACGAGGCAGATTCCGCTCCTGCGGCTCGTCCGCGGCCTTGAGCGGGCGGCGGAGGATCCGCGCGTCAAGGGCGTGCTCGTGCGCGGTAACCTCAAGGCGGAAGGCTATGGCACGACCACGGTTGCGCTGCGCGACGTGCGCGAGGCTCTTGAGCGCGTGCGTGAGGCCGGCAAACCCGTCTACGCCTATGTCGATGTCGACGGCGCGGCGGATTTTTATATTAAGTCCGCGGCGGACACCGTCCTTATGCATCCGCTCGGCGAACTGCGGTTTCTGGGTATCGGGTTGGACCAGATGCATTTCGGTGATTTTCTGCGGCGCTTTGGCGTCGAGCCGCTGGCGCTCTACCGCGAGGAATACAAGACGGTCTGGGAGATGATCGGCTCCGGCTCGATGAGCGATGAGAGCCGTGAGCAGTTCACTGAGATCATCGACGCGCTCTGGGGGCATTACGTGAGCGGAATCGCCGGGGCGCGGGGCCTTGCGGAGGCCGATGTGCGCCGAATGGCGGACGAGGCGGGCATCCTCAGTGCCCCGCTGCTCCTCGAGAACGGCTGGATCGACGGTGAGGCCCATTTCGACGAGTTGCTCGACAAACTCATCGAGTTCGCCGGTTTCGACGCCAAAGCGGAATCTTTCACGCAGATAAGTATTGCAGACTACCTCGACGCGCCCGCCGCTTCCGGACGGCGGGAAAAGCGCAGCGAGAACACCGTCGCGGTGATCTACGCCGAAGGCATAATCGCGGACGGGCGCGGCGGGCCGGGGCAGGTCGGGGGCGACCGCATCGCACGGCTCATTCGCGACGCCCGTCGTGACGACTCGGTGAAAGCCGTCGTCCTGCGGGTGAATAGCCCCGGCGGCGGTGTCCACGGTTCGGAGAAGATCGCCCGCGAGGTCGAACGCACCAACCGCGAGAAGCCGGTCGTCGTGAGCCTCGGGGGCTATGCCACGAGCGGCGGTTATTGGATTTCGGCGCGCGCGGATACGATCTTCACGGCCGACACAACGATCACGGGATCCATCGGCGTGGCTTTCGTGATGCCCGTCCTCGAGGAACTTCTGGAGAACCTCGAGATCCGCGCTGATCGGATCGCGACAGGACCGCTCTCCGCCACCTTTAGTCCCGTCCGCGCCAAGACCGAGGCGGAGATGGCCCTGCTCAACCGCTGGATTGATCAGGCCTACGAGCAGTTTGTCTCCCTTGTTGCGGAGGGGCGCGGAATGGATGCGGACGCCGCCCGCGACGTAGCCAAGGGGCGTGTTTGGATGGGCGGTGCCGCGCTCGACATCGGTCTCGCCGACCGCTCCGGCTCCCTGCAGGATGCCATTGCCTTCGCGGCAGACCGGGCCGGGATCGGCGACGATTTTGTGATCGATGAGCGGCCCGGACGCCGGACGTTCGAGGATATCGTGGCCGAACTTCTCTCGCCCGGGGCGTCATGGCACCCGCGGGTCTTCGGCGGGCGTGATCCGGTGTCACGTGAGTTGCGGGCCTTGGAGGCGCGGCTCGGGTTTTTCCGGCAGCTCGATGATCCGCGCGGCCTCTATGCCCTCGATCCGCGGTTTGTCCGCGTTGACTAGTCGGCGGGCGTGCGCAAGAGTAGGGCAATGGCTCAGGAAATTACATTGCAGGCAACGTGTCCGGCCACGCGCATTCCCGCCGGTGACGCTGTCGAATTGCCCGCCGGCGGCACTTACCACCTCGCCCAGGCGCTGGGCGGATCGGTCACACTCCGCGACGCCACCGGTCTCTACCGCATTGCCCGCGAGCACCTTGCCGCCCTCGGTCCGGAAGTGGCCGCCGCTGTTGGCGCCGCCGACGATGATCGGAGCGGGGCCGATGATGACGGACCCTTGAGCGAGGAAAAGCTCTGGGCCGCACTGCGGCAGTGCTTCGACCCGGAGATTCCCGTGAATATCGTCGATCTCGGTTTGATCTACGATCTCCGCAGCGAACCCCGTGAAGACGGCCGTCACGATGTCGATGTGCGTATGACGCTCACGGCGACGGGCTGCGGTATGGGGCCCACGATCGCGGCAGACGCCCGCAGCCGCCTCGAGGCACTGCCCCAGGTGGCGGCGGCTAATGTTGAGATCGTGTGGGATCCCCAGTGGACCCCGCACATGATTTCGCCGGAGGGACGGAAAATCCTCGGACTCGACTGAGCCGCCCGTAGGCGTCATCGGAGGCGGAAGATGGAAGAAACACCGCGCGAGGAAGACGCCCCTTCCGCAATAATCGAGTTTCTCGACTACCTCGCGCGCGAACGGCGCTACTCGGCTTACACCATTCGCAACTACCGGCAGGCCCTCGTCGCGTGGGCCGACACGTTGCGCGGCGGTCGTGCGGGGATGGCGGTCGATTTCGCGGAAGCCGACGACCGCATGGTGCGCTCCCACCTCATCGAGTTACAGCGCTCCGGCCGCGGCAAGCGGACTGTCCACCTGCACGCCTCCGCTTTGCGTCGCTTTTACCGCTTTCTCCTTCAGCGCGGGCGGGTTTCCCGCAACCCCTTTGCCGGTGTCGCACTGCCGCGCCTCAGCCGCCCGCTGCCTGTCTTTCTCACCGAGGCGCAGGCCCGACGCTTTCTCGAAGAGCCCCTGCGGCAGCTCAGGAGCGGAGAGATCGACCGCTCCGAAGCCTTGCGGGACCAGCTTGCCTTCGAACTTCTCTACGGCGGCGGCCTTCGCGTCAGCGAACTTGTCGGGCTGACATGGGGGTGCGTCGACATCCGTTCAGGCGTCGCGCGCATCCTCGGTAAAGGCGGCAAGGAAAGGCTGGTGCCCCTTGGAATGGTCGCGCAGGCCCTCCTCCGCGATAGCGCCGCCGGAAGGCGCCCGCCTGCGGCGGAACCCGTCCTTCCCGCCGTCGACGGCCGCCCCGTCTCCGCCGCATGGGTGCAGCGCCGCATGAAGCGCTACCTCGCCCTCGCCGGGCTTCCCGCCAACCTCACCCCGCATAAACTCCGCCACTCCTTCGCCACCCACCTCCTCAACGCCGGCGCCGACCTCCGCGCCGTACAGGAACTCCTCGGCCACGCCTCCCTCTCCTCCACGCAGGTTTATACCCACGTCGGCATCCGCCGCCTGAAGGAAGCCCACCAAAAAGCCCACCCGCGGGCGTGACCGGCCGGATTCACTTCATCCCGCCGTTACCGCAACCCTCCGCTGGCGCGCAGTTGGCGCCCGGCGAATGAACAAGCCTCGCTCCGTCGGCAATACTTCAGAAAGGTATGGCCTTGGATAGACTCAATCGCCGGGAACGGGATACGGCGCGGACGTACCGAAAAGATCGGCGCGGTTGGAGAAAAGGACGAGGCGGGCCACCGCGCGGGTAAAGGCGACGTAGAGGCGCCGGGTGTTGTCGCGCACGAGGTCGAGCCGCTCGTCGGCATCAAGGACCGGGGCGGCTTCGCACTCGAGCAGCGCGTCGATGCCGAGGACAAAGACCACCGGCGCTTCGATGCCCGTGCACGCGTTGATCGAACAGACTCGCACCGTGCCGAGGCGCGGTTCGCGCTGGGCGTGGGAGGCGGGAACGGTCCCGCTCCCGGCGTTGAAGCGTTCGAGGAGGGGTTCGATGTGCGCGCTTTCACAGTGAATCACGAGGATGTCGCCCGGTGCCGCGCCTTCCGCGATGAGACGCCGGATTTCGTTTGCCGTGCGCAGTATTTCGTCCTGCCGCGAGGATGAGGCAAGGACAACGGGTGCCGAGCCGGGCGGCAGTTCCATAACGGCCTCTCCCGTAGGCAGATTGACCTCTTCGTCGTCATCGGGCAGGCGCGCGGAGTAGAAGGCGGTCGCGAAGTCGAGGATGGCGCGGGTGTTGCGGTAGGCACGTTCGAGCCTTGTCGTGCGGCCGCGCACCTCGAGCCCGGAGGCGCTCCAGCTCTCCCGCCGTTTCAGAAAGCCTTGTGTGGGATCGGCGGCGAGCACGAGTTCGGCACCGGCGGCGGCGACAAGGCGGCGGACGATCCTGAGCCACACCGGAGCGAAAAACTGTGCTTCGTCCACGAATACCGCGTCGTAGCGCGGCAGGGTGACGGTCTCCGTTTCCACCGCTTGCAGCAGGCGCAGAGCGAGTCCGGGCCAGTCGTTTGCGTCCCTCTTTGCGAGTGCGGCCTCGTAGTCGGAAAACAGGCGCCATACGGCGCGGCGCTGGTGCTCGGCCAGCGGGCGGCCCCGGCCCGCCCGGCGGGCGCGCAGGTAGCGGTCGAGGGAGCCGACGCCGTAGTCCTTGATCCACTCGATTTCCTCGATCAGGAAATGCAGGGGAAGGCCGCGCACGGAGTGGTTCGCGGCGGCAAGGGCGCGCACGAGGTCTTCCTGCTCATACCGTTTGAGGATACGGTCGGGGCGCCGGGGAAGGAGACCGTGGCACCACTTCATAAAGTGGATACAAGTCGTGTTTGCATCTTCGATGAGAAGACTATGCCGTCGGGCGAGTTCGTGGATGAGCGGGATATTGTGTGTCAGGATAAGGCGGCAGCGGTCTGGGTGGACGCGGGCATGCAGGGCGGCGCGGTGGAGGAGGACGAGCGACTTGCCGCTGCCCGCGACGCCGGTAATGAGCCGGAGCGCAGCCTCGGGCGCGGCGGTCGCCTGCTGACCCTCTTCGGTGAGGGCAAGGTCGCTTTTCACCGCCGCCTCCTGTTTGTAGTCGAGGAGGTACTCCGTCAATGCGGCGCCGGTTGCGCGCACCTTGCGCCGTGCCGGAGTGAAACTCCCCGGTATGACAATTTCAGGTGAAAATTCGCGGCGGATCGACTCGATGGTATCAGGCCCGAGAGGCGTCCGCGCCATCTCCGCGAGGGCAATGCCGAGGCCCTCGCCTTGCATCCGGTCCGATCCGAGGTAGACACAGTCCGCTCCGCCGCGCGCTTGGCGGATGCGGTCGAGCAGCGCCTGGGGGACGTTGGGAAAGGCGATTACCCGGCAAGACGGCGGGACGGCCGCGCGCCCGTCGCCCTCTGCGGCAAGGATGTCGGCGAAGGAAACGAGTGTTTCTTCCTCATCCACCCCGAAGGTTTCCGGTGTCAGCGGGTTTTCCGCGCCGAGCAGCAACCGCGTGAACGAGCCCTGCACAATGTCCTCAGCCATCCATGCCGTGATAGTGGATACGGCGATGACGAAAGCGAAACAGTCGCGGTAGATGACGAAGAACTCGGGGCGGCGCGTGTTGTCGAAGGGCAGGGCGAACCGGCAGCGGAAGTCGTCCCCCGGAATGGCTTTGAGTCGGCGGAAGACTTTGAGGACTTCGGGCGATACTTTGCCCACGGGCGACGGCGGCAGGATCTCAGCCATCGCTTCCGGGGCTCGTGGTTCCGGCGAGGTCGATAACCTGCGCGGTCTGCGCGAAGCTCCGTAGGCGTTCGAGGCATTCCCTCGCTTCATCCGTGCGGAGCCTATCGTCCGACGCGCCGTCGGGCGGGAAAAGGTTGCTGCTGCCGATGACGATGAGTTTGGAGCGCGCGCGGGTGAAGCAAACGTTGATCCGGTTGGGCTGGAGAATAAAGGGGATTTGCCATCCGAGGAACTCCGGGTCGTCTGCCGTGAGGCCGACAATAATGACCTCGCGTTCCTGCCCCTGCATGCGTTCCACCGTGTCGACGACCGGCTCGCCCCCGGCGGCGCGGAGCGTTGTGCGCGCCCGCAAACGCCGCCGGATGAAGCGCGCCTGCCGCCGGTAGGGAACGACTACGCCGATTTCCTCCGGACGGACCCCGCGCCGGTGGACAAGGTCTTCCACAAGGTCTGCGATGAGCGCGGCTTCGGCCCGGGATTCCTTCCAAGCGCCGTCGGACTCTCGCCGCACGAAGACGACGGGTGCCGAGGCATCGAGAACGCCCGCCCACGCCGGTGCGCCGTCCCCGCCCGGATAGGCGGCGCGCCGGGCCGCGACACTCGGGTGCGGTTGCAACTCACCGAAGTAGAACTCTTGCGAGGGCCATGCCGTGATCTCCGCGTTCATGCGGAAGGTCGTGGTGAGGCGGTGGTCGAAACCTCTGCCGCGGAGGTGTCCGAAAATCGATTGGTCGGCGGCTTCGCCCGGGTCCACGGAGAGGAGGACCGGAGGCAGTTGCCGATGGTCGCCCATAAAGATGTAGACCTCGCCCCGGAGCATGGCCAAGAGCGCCAGCGGAAGCGTGATCTGGCCCGCTTCGTCGAAAACAACCGCGTCGAACTCCGCGCCGCCCATCCGCTGCGAGAAGGCCGTGAACGGCGTCGCCCCTACAATATAGCCGCGCCCGCTCTCCGCCAGCGGCGACTCCGAAAACCGTTCAAAAGAGTCGCAAACAAGCTGCGGGTCGTTAACACGCGGGCCGATTTTGCAGAGGTCGGGAGTCTCCGGGCAGGCACGCGCAACCGCCGCGAGGGCGTTGTGGATGGCGCGGTGCGTGAACGATGTGACGAGGACACGCTCGCCGCGTGCCACGCGGTTGCGCACCACTTCGGCGAGGACACGTGTCTTGCCGGTGCCGGGCGGACCCTGCGTCAGTTGGCAGAGGTCGGTGCAGGATGCCGCCGCGATAGCCTCCGCCTGGGCATCCTCCATTCCGGCGGCAAGGCTCTGCTCGTAGACGCGTTCCGCCTCATTCACGTCAATTGAAGGTTCCCGCACGCCGGAGAGCAACGGAAGGATACGCTCCCGCCCGCGTTGCGAGGCTTGCACCTCCGCGAGGGCGCGTTGGTAGAAACTCTCCAAGTCCACGAACGAGGGATCGAGGGTGAACGGCCCCGTTGCCAGCGCCTTGGCCTCGGCGGGTTTGCGCACAAGGATCTCCACAAAATCAAGGTCTTCGCGGAAGAAGTCGCCCTCCAGTACGGGCTCTGCCGGATCGCCGAGACTGAGCCGCACGCGGTCGCCCTCGCGGAACTCGGACGGATTCTCCGCAACACGAAAGCGCACACGCCCGTCGTTGAACACCTTTTCGAGCTGTAACCCCTCGATGCAACGCCCCGAGCGGATACGCTCCTGAACGGGACGCGTCCACTGCCGGACCATCGCCGCCCGCTGCTCCGCGCATTCGCGATGGATGAACTCGCCGATCCTCTGCACCAAAGCACGCATCTCCCCGTCCGTGATGGGGCAAACATCGGTTCCCGAAGATCCGTCTGCCAACGTGTCCATGATCATTTCGCATCCTCAGTGTCCATATTCCAATTGTCGAGCCCACCCGAAAGCTGCTCCCCCTACGATTTTGCTTGCAACTTCGTCTTTAATCTTTGAGCTATACACAGATTAAAAATAATCGACAAATATATACTATGGGCGAAATAAGAATCATCTCAGATAAAGTTTGTGTTTATCATCTGATTGCGCGTGTGGTGCAGCGGCGGCGGTTGCTTGCGGATGTGCAGCGCGAGGTGTGGGTCGCGGCGCTGCGGCGCGCGGCGGACTTCAGCGGGGTGGAGCTGATCACCTACTGCTGTATGCAGAACCACTTCCACATCCTCGTGCGCATCGACCCGGCGGCGAAGTCCTGCGACGACGCGGAGCTGGTGCGTCGTTTCCGCGCGCTCTACGGTCGTGCGAAGGCGATGTGGTGCGGGCTGGACGCGGCGGGGCTGGCGCACGCGCTGGCGCACGACCCGCCGGAGACGGCGGAGCGGCTGCGGGAGCGGTTGCGCGCGCGCATGGGGAATGTGTCGGAGTTCATGCGCACGCTGCGCCAGCGCTACACGATGTGGTTCAACAAGACGTATGACACAGTGGG